>JABLXV010000007.1 GCA_013177895.1 Brevinematales bacterium
TCTGTCAGGGTCATTTGCCCTAAGAAAGCGGCCAACCTATAACCTATCTACTCCTTTTCTATCTCAATTTGATTATTCAGAATTAGAAAAGGATTTTCTCACCGGTCTTTTATCATATCATCTTTCTGGGTTCGCAGAAAGAAAGAACAGGTAAATTTGTTATCTTTGGGAGAGTTAATAGAACTCCCCTTAATTCTTTATTCTAATAAAGAAATTCATTATTGCTGTAAAAAAATCCCCTCCGTAATGGAGGGGATTTCCGTATTGCCCGGGAAGGGACTTGAACCCACATGAGCGTTTGCTCACAAGATCCTGAATCTTGCGCGTCTACCAATTCCGCCACCCGGGCTTAATTCGTGACCAATATTTTACCTTATCCGCGCTTTTTTATCAAATTATTGAACGGTTATCGCCGATTCTTCTGCGATTACCGTATCCCTGACGAACTTTATCAGGTCTATCTGTAATTATGTCTGAATTAACCCCGCGCATTGGGTGAAAATTAGACAGAACCGGAAAGGGTCTTTATAATAAGAACGTATCATATCGATTCTTTTCCGAGGTGTATCATGGACGACGCAAAAATCAAAGAAATTAAAACCGCCGAGCTCGACGCGCAGAAGATTATCGATGACGCAAAGGTCGAATACTCGCGGATTCTCCATTCCGCCGGAGAGGAGGGTTTGATTCTCCTCGACACCGAAAAGAAAAAGGTTAAAGACGAGTGCCGCGCCCTGACCGACCGTTACCGGAAGGAAGGCGAAACCGAGGCGCAGACTATTCTGTCCCAGCTCGAAGCGCAGAAGAAATCGATCACCGATAAATCGGCGGGCGCAAAGACCCGCGCGGCCGAGTATCTTATCAACCAACTGAAGGGTAAATATGGCAGTCGTTGAGATGCGTAAGCTCTCGCTGACTGTCCACGACAGTTCGCGGGGGAACCTGATTACCGATCTCCAGAAAGCGGGATGTGTTCACCTGTCCCAGACTGAAGAGAACCCGCCCGACGATGAAGCAGGCACCGGTCTGACCCCTATCCCGGTCGATGTCGAGGATCTCGATTCTCTGATCGCCGAGCTGGAGGATTCGATCAACTTTATCGAGTCGCAGGTCCCCGCTCCCAAGAAGGGATTCCTCGCCAAATTATCCGAGCTTCCTCCGTCGGTCACTATCGAAAAGATGGAAGAAGTCTATAAGAAATTTAATCTGAACATGAATCTCCGTGAAATAAAAACAATCGAGAAAAAGTATAAAGACGCCCAGACTAAGCTGAACGGTTTGCTGAAGGAGAAGGAAGACCTCCTACAATGGGGCGAGGCGGGAATCGATCTGGATGTGCTTAACGGGAAAAGCCCGTTCGTCGATGGATTGACCGGATATATTCCGAAGGCCGTCGAAGCGATTATTATGGAAAACATATCGAATATTTCCCCGTATATCGAAGTATTCAAATCCTTCGAGACTACGAGCGATACATTCCTCTATATCGTTTACCTCAAATCGGAGAAGAGCGCCGTGATGGACGCCCTCCGCGATCTCGGGTTTGCGCCGATATCCCTTTCCATGCGCACCGGCACTGTTTCGCAGGCGCTCGAAGCTATCGACGATGAAATCGTCATCGTATCCGGCAACATCGAGATTTACCGTTCGTTTATCATCGATTATTCCGATTATCTGGATAAATTCCGCATTATTTTCGACTATCTCCTGATCAAGAAACAGCGTCTCGACGCGGAACGCAAGGGTATCAAGTCCTCGTCCGTCTCGTTCTATACGGGGTGGTTCCCGCATAAGTACGAGAAACAGATACGCGATACGCTCGCGAAGTATGACGATACCGATTTTATGATAGAGCTGCCGTCCCCCGAAGACGGCGAGAACGTACCGGTCATGCTCAACAATCCGTCGTTCGCGAAACCCTACGAGACGATTACGACTATGTACGGGCTTCCGGTCTACGGCCAGAGCTTCGACCCGACCGCGCACCTCACGCCGTTTTATTTCGTATTCTTCGGCGTATGTCTCGCGGACTTCTTCTACGGGCTGATTATGCTGCTCGCGTTCGGTTTCCTAGCGTTCAAGTCCCGCAAGAACCCCGGCACCAGCCGTTTTATGTCGCTTCTCGCGCTCGGCGGGCTTTCGTCGATGATATTCGGGGTGCTTCTCGGCTCCTTCTTCGGCGACCTGTTCGTAAATTATATCCATGTTGACCTGATTGCGGGTACGGGCCTTATCAACGCGATGAAATCCCCGATGCTCGTGCTGTATTTCGCGCTGATATTCGGCGCGGTGCACCTTCTGTACGGTATCACGCTGAAATTTTTAACGATGCTGAAAACGAATGTCATAGAAGCTATCTTCGAAAAACTCTCGTGGATCATTTTCCTCAGCGGGTTTTTCGGATGGGCGGTGTTCAGCTGGATGACCGATATGGTAAACAAATCGCTCGTCCGGGCGGTTGTCGAACCGGGCAACCTGATCACGTCGGTGCCCGCTCTCGACGCTCTGGGGATGAATATTATTTCCGGGCTGATGATTACCGGAGCGGTAATGATTATGCTGAATGCGTTCCGCAAGGGTAAAAAGACAGTCATGGGCTTCATCGGCAGTTTCTTCGGGGGCATCTACAGCCTTTACGGCACCTCGGCGTTCGTCAGCGATATCCTGTCCTACGCGCGTCTTTTGGCGCTCGGGCTTTCGGGCAGTATTATCGCCAACGTATTCAACATGCTGTCGTTCATGCTGAGGGACAGTATCGGCGGTATAGCCGGGATGATAGTAACGGTCATATTTTTAATAATCGGGCACTCGTTTAACCTCGTCCTCAGCGCGTTCGGCGCGTTCGTGCACTCCCTGCGTCTCCAGTTCGTGGAATTCTTTTCCAAGTTCCTGGAGAGCGGCGGTACGCCCTACGAGCCGCTGCATGAGGAAGGAGTTTATTACCGTGTGACCCCCGCGAATGAGATAAAATAATAGAAAATGAAGTTGGAGGATAAAATGAGGAAATCACCATTGTTTGCCGCGTCAATTATCACCGGATTTATAATGATGGCGCTCTCCGCGGTACCGATGTACCCGCAGGAGACAAACGCCGCAGTCAATAATCAGTCTGCCGCGGTAAAGGCGGAGACTCCCGCTCCCGAAGGCGGATTTACCCTCGGGATGGCGCTCGCCATATTAGGCGCAGCGTTAGCGGCGGCCGGCGGAGGCTTCGGTTCCAGTGTGGGAGTCGGTGTCGCGGGTGAGGTCGGTAACGGCGTGCTCAGCGAGGATGAAAAGAAATTCGGTACGGTGCTCCTCTTGCAGGCGCTTCCCGCTACTCAGAGTATCTACGGCCTCTTGATCGCGTTCATCATTATGACAAAAATCACTCCCGGTATGGCTTTCGAACGCGGCTTAGGCATTCTGTGCGCCGCGGTCGTCGTTATGGTCACCCAGTTGATATCGGGTATCTGGCAGGGTAAGGTCGCCGCCGCGTCTATGCAGCTTATCGCGCGCAAGCCCAAACAGACCGGTCAGGCTATCATTCTCCCGGCCATGGTGGAAACATTCGCCGTGTTCGGATTACTGGTGGGTATCCTGCTCCTGAATTTAATTGTTTAACGCCATTATAAGGAGTTATTATGGCTCTCGATGATATAAAAAAGAAAATAATCTCGGACGCCCATGAAAAGAAGCGTGTGCTTCTCGGACAGGCGGAAACCAAGAAAACCGACGTTATCGACGGGTATAAAAAACAGGCGGACGATTACCGTAAAATGATGGTCGAGCGGACGGACGCCGAAGGGCAGGGTATCAAGCGCGGTATTATAACCGACGCGCGCCTGCGGGTGAAGAACGAGGCCCTCTCGAAGAAGCGTGAGATCATGTCGGGGGTTACCACAGACGCGAAGAGTAAGTTTATCGCGTCGCCCGATTATCCCGCGATGATAAAAGCCCTCGTGCTGAAATCTCTCACCACCAAAGAGGAAGAGATCGTCGTTTCCAAGAACGAGAAGACGCTCGACGGGAAATGGCTCGACGATGTGAATAAGCAGGGCAATGCCAAGCTGAAATTTTCAGCAGTCAAGGGAAATTTCACCGGCGGCGTTATGGTAAAGAACAACGATATATCGGTAAATATTACCGTCGATACCCTTTTCAAGATGATGAAAGAGGATATCGAAAAAGAGTTCGCGAAAATACTGTTCGAATGAGGATTGGATGGATAGCTGGGGTTTTATAACCGGTAGGCTTCGAAGCCTCGAAAATTACTTTCTCCCTTACGGCACGCTCATCCGTTGGAGCGAATCCCCGAATGCCGATACCTTCGTGAAATACGTGAAGGATTCGGTGTACGGTGAGATTTTCAACGAGGGTAACCTGCATAAATATGAAACCGTGCTCGAAGACCACGTGCAGGGGCTGTACGACGAGCTATTGAAGATTATCCCTCAGGACAGCCTGATACGGATTCACCGTCTATCCAGCGACCAGAATAATATTAAAATGATCTACAAGGCCAAGATGTCCGGCCGCGACGTGAACTGGGAAATCCTTTCCGAAAACGGGTTTTACCCGCCGGAAGACCTTTTCCCGATTATCGAGGAAAAATTGTTCTCAAAACTGCATCCCGCCCTCGATAAGGCGCTGCGGAATATGGACGAGGAATTCAAAAAGACCGGGAATATCCAAATAGCGGAGTTTATCCTCGACAGGGCGTTCAACGACCTTCGTCTGGATCTGCTGAACGGGCCTGAGTATAAGAATATCGCGGATTATTACCGGGTATGGATAGACCTCGAGAATATCAAGAACATGCTCCGCGCGAAACGGCTCGATATCGACCGCGCTTATATCCCGCATGTCCTGCTCGACCACGGCACGATCGACAAGTTTTTCTTCGAAAGTATGTATATGAGCCAGATCGGGGATGTCGCCGAGGAACTGATCCGCGGGCGTTACGGCGAACTTCTGTCCGAAGGGATACGCACCGTTCTGGAAAAACGACTCTACTCGCAACTGGAGAAGGCTATCGACGAATTCCTGCTCGCGAAGGTCGGCGCGTTCCGTTATGCGTCGTCGGGGCCGGAGGTGGTCGAAGGGTTTATCCAGCGGAAGCTGATGGAAATTAAGAACCTGAAGATCGTCTTTATCGGCGTACTGAACGGGATGGATCCCGAAGAAATCAAAGGGAGGGTCAGAAATGGCGGACTCTCATAAAATAGCGGTGATCGGCACCGCCGACACCATCCTCCCGTTCCGCGCGATCGGCGCAGTCGGGTTCGAGGCGTCGGACGCAGGTTCCGCCGAGAAGATTCTCGACGACTCCGTGCTCGGACAATACGGCATTATTTATATCGAGGAAGCGTTCGCGATGAAGTTCGCCGACCGCATCCAGCGTCTCAATAACCAGCACCGGAGCATGTCCATCACGTCGGTTCCCGGCTCCAAGGGCGGCACGGGCGAATCGATGGAAAAAATACGTTTCCTTGTGAAACGCGCGATCGGTATCGATATATTCGGCGAAAAAGGCGCTGCAAAATAGATGACAGAGAATTCCCACAGGAGATGAAAAATGGATGAAATTCGAGGTAAAATAATAAAAGTCACCGGGCCTCTGGTGATCGCGGACGGGATGACCGGCGCCAAGATGTACGACATGGTGAAGGTCGCGGACCTCGGCCTGATCGGGGAAATTATCCAGCTTCGCGGCGACCAGGCGTTCGTCCAGGTATACGAGGACACGTCCGGCATAGGCCCCGGCGAACCGGTCGTCTCGACCGGCGCTCCCCTTTCGGTGGAACTCGGCCCCGGCCTCCTCGGTAACTTTTTCGACGGTATCCAGCGCCCGCTCGAGGGCATTTCCAACGCCTCGGGAAGCGCGTTTATCGCACGCGGTATCGACGTCCGCCCGCTCGACAATACCAAGAAATGGGACTTCATACCCACCGTTAAAGCGGGCGACCGTGTCGAGAACGGCGACGCTATCGGCGAGGTCAAAGAGACCGAGCTCATCACCACCCGCATCCTCGTGCCCTACGGGATGAACGGGACGATTACCAAGATAGAAAAAGGCATGTTTACCATAGACGATAAGGTCGCGGTATTGAAGACCGACGAAGGTAACGAAATCACCCTGACCATGACGCATAAATGGCCGGTGCGTATCCCGCGCCCTGTCAAGAAAAAATTGCCCCCGAAGATACAGATGTACACCGGCCAGCGCATCGTGGATACGTTCTTCCCGCTCGTGAAGGGCGGAACCGCCGCGATACCGGGGCCGTTCGGGAGCGGAAAGACGGTCACCCAGCATCAGCTCGCGAAATGGTCGGACGCGGAAGTCGTGGTCTATATCGGATGCGGCGAACGCGGGAACGAGATGACCGACGTGCTGATGGAGTTCCCGGAACTGATCGACCCGAAGTCGGGAAAACCCCTCATGGACCGCACCGTGCTGATCGCGAACACCTCGAATATGCCGGTGGCGGCGCGCGAAGCGTCCATCTATACGGGAATCACGCTCGCGGAATACTTCCGCGATATGGGATATAATGTCGCGCTGATGGCGGACTCGACCTCGCGATGGGCGGAGGCCCTCCGTGAGATGTCCGGCCGTCTCGAGGAAATGCCCGGCGAGGAAGGCTATCCCGCCTATCTCGGCTCGCGCCTCGCGTCGTTCTACGAACGCGCTGGTATGGTGCAGATCCTGAACAGCAAAAAGGACATAGTCGCGTCTATCAGCGTTATCGGCGCGGTGTCGCCTCCGGGAGGAGACTTCTCCGAACCGGTCACGCAGAACACCCTCCGTGTGGTAAAAGTATTCTGGGCGCTGGACTCGAACCTCGCGTATCAGCGTCACTTCCCCGCCATCAACTGGCTCGTGAGCTATTCGCTGTATAACGAGAGTCTGTACGAGTTCTGGAAGGATACGCTCGGCGAGGAATGGATCGAGACTAAGACCGAGGGAATGAAAATCCTCGAAGAGGAAGCGGAGCTCAAGGAAATAGTCCGCCTCGTGGGTATCGATTCGCTGACCCGCGAACAGCGCGTGATCCTCCTGACCGCGAAATCCATCCGCGAGGACTTCCTCCACCAGAACGCGACCCATGAAGTCGATACCTATACGTCCATCAATAAACAGATTAAGATGATGAATGCGATCACGATGTTCCATCACTACGCCATGGACGCGGTGCATCGCGGCGCGGACTACGAATCTATCGAACTGCTGAAAGTCCGTGAAAAATTCGCGGATATGAAATATACTCCCGAGAAAGAAATCGAAACGCATTTCACCGGGCTCGAAAAAGAGATCCGGCAGGAGTTTTCCACATTAACTACGGTAGAAGGTGGCGCCAATGCTTAAAGAATATAATACGATAGCCAATGTCGAAGGTCCTCTTCTTGTCGTGAACAAAATCTCGGGTATCAAGTTCGACGAACTGGTCGAGATCGAACTGGGTAACGGGGAGATGCGCCGCGGTAAGGTGCTGGAATCCCAGACCGATAAAGCGCTGGTGCAGGTGTTCGAGGGCACGTCGGGTATCGACGTACGCGACGCTAAGGTGACGTTCCTCGGTAAAGTGGTAAAAATCCCGGTCGCTCCCGATATGCTCGGGCGCGTGTTCGACGGTTCCGGGAAGCCGATCGACGACGGCCCGGAGATGATCGCGGACAAGTACCTCGATATCAACGGCGCCCCGATCAACCCGTTCAACCGCGACTATCCCGCCGAGTTCATACAGACGGGTATCTCCGCTATCGACGGGATGAACCCGCTCGTGCGCGGGCAGAAACTCCCGATATTCTCCGGCTCCGGTTTGCCGCACTCGCGTATGGCCGCGCAGATCGCGCGCCAGGCCCGCACGCTCAAGGCGCATGAAAATTTCGCCGTGGTGTTCGCCGCGATGGGTATCACCTATGAGGAAGCGAACTTCTTTATGGAAGACCTCCGCCTGACGGGCGCTATCGAGCGCACGGTGATGTTCATCAACCTCGCGGACGACCCCGCTATCGAACGTATCGCGACCCCGCGTATGGCGTTGACCGCCGCGGAATACCTCGCGTTCGATCTCGATATGCACGTGCTTGTCATCCTGACCGACATGACCAACTACTGCGAGGCGCTGCGTGAAATCTCCGCCGCCCGCAAGGAAGTCCCCGGACGCCGCGGTTATCCCGGCTACCTCTACACCGACCTTTCGACGCTGTACGAACGCGCCGGTAAGATCAAGGGGCATTCCGGCTCCATCACGATGATTCCTATATTATCGATGCCTGAAGACGATAAAACGCACCCGATACCCGACCTGACGGGGTATATCACCGAGGGACAGATCATCCTCGCGCGCCCGTTACACGGTAAGGGTATCTACCCGCCTATCGACGTACTGCCGTCGTTGTCACGTCTGCGCGACAAGGGTATCGGCAAGAACCGTACCCGCGAAGACCACGCCGACCTCGCGAACCAGCTATTCGCGGCATACGCGCGCGGGAAGGAAGCGAAGGAACTCGAGGCTATCCTCGGCGAAGGCGCGCTCACTCCCGTCGACCTGAAATTCTCCCACTTCGTCGACCGTTACGAGGGCGAGTTTGTCCGCCAGGGCGATCACGCCGACCGCACGATCGAGAAAACCCTCCAGATCGGGTGGGAACTGGTCGCCGACCTACCTGTCGCGGAACTCAAGCGTGTCCGTCCCGAATATAAAGAGAAGTACCTCCAACCCATCCTGAACGAACGGATGGAAAAACAGGGAGCGCCGGATGCAAAAGATTAATCCGAACCGGATGGAACTTTCGAACCAGAAGAAAAAACTGAAAGTCGCCGTCCGGGGCCATAAACTCCTCAAAGATAAACAGGACGCGCTGATCAAGATGTTCCTCGAAAAGGTACACCATGTCCGCGCCCTCCGCGCCGAGATAGAAAAGGAACTCCAGGCGGCCTACGCGTCGTTCCTGATCGCGCGAAGCGGGATGGACAAGTTCACCGGGGACTCGATCTTCCTCGCGTCGAGCGTCACCGTCCAGCTCATGCGCAGCCTCGTGAACAATATGGGCGTCAAGTCCCCCGCGTTCGAATTCGCGCAGCAGGGCAACCTCCACGCCTACGGCCTGGTGGGCACATCGGGCGAGCTCGACACCGCGCTCGAAATATTCTCCGGCGTCCTGCAGAAAATGGTGAAGCTGTCGGAGCTCGAGAAGATGGTCGAGATGATGGCGCTCGAGATCGAGAAGACCCGCCGCCGCGTGAACGCCCTCGAATACCGTCTGATCCCCGAGACGAACGAGATTATCCGCTTCATCAAGATGAAGCTCGACGAGATGGAGCGCTCCAACCTTTCCCGCCTGATGAAGGTGAAGGATATCGTGCGGAAGGAATAGACAGGAGGATAAAATGGCTATTGATGGAAAAAGCGCAGTACAAAAAGCTAAAGATTATTTTACTGATCTTACGGGAGTTACGAAACCTTTCATAGAAGCAGTTTTTCAAGAAAGAAATATTTGGAGAATTGTTTTTGGATTTTTTGAAGAACCACCTCAATATAAAGAGGGTGATAAGTTAATACTACCCCCAAGAAAAGTCTATAAAGAAATTCAAGTTGATACTGAGACGGGAAATGTACTGGCAATGAAGTTTGTTGAAATTGATAAAATTATCGAACACTCGTAATGATTCCTCATTTATTAATTATAGATACCAATCTGCTAATTCTTCTCCTTGTGGGTTTATATAATAAAAATCAAATTAAAACATTTAAACGTACTACAAATTTCACAGTAGAAGATTATGAAACTATAAGATTTTATTTTTATAATGCAAAGAAAGTTTATGTCACTCCGCATATTCTCACTGAAGTTTCTAATCTTACAGACCGGATCGGCGGTAAAGACAATTTTACATATATCGAAGTTTTTAAATCGGTCGCAAAATCGCAAATCGAAATCTATACTCCTAAAGAATCGTTGCTCGATTTTCTATATCTTTCGCAAATCGGTATCACTGATACATCATTATACTTTGCCGCAAAGGAAACCGGAAGTATAGTTCTTACCGATGATGAGGAATGCGCTCCTTATCTGGAATCTCTCGATTGCAAAGTATTGCGTTTCAGCGCAATTCAAGAATATATGAAAAGCTAAGCTTTTCCATCCGTGCTAATCCGTTTCAGCCGGGGAACTTGTGGCGAGCCTGCCGAACCATCCGTGTGAAACCGGGTAGAAAATTTCCACCCTATTTTCACATTGATAGCGCTGATTATCGCGGATAGTTGTTTCACTTCCTTGATAGAAATTCCCCACCGTATTATACTTATTTATATCGAACCGAAGAGGTAAATATGAAAATCCGTGTGGTAATAGAATTCGACCCGGTAACCAAGTCCTATGCCGCGTACTGCCCGGAACTCCCCGGATGCACGAGCGCGGGCGATACCGAGGAAGAAGCATACGAGAATATGAAGGAAGCGGTGCGGCTATACTTCCAGCCGACCGATATACCGGCTGAGAATTCCACCATCCACGAATTGGTAATCTGATGCCGAAACGCTTGAACGCCCGTGAAATCGAAGTGTTTCTCAAGAAAGGCGGATTCGAACTGATTTCGCAGGAAGGCTCGCATCGTAAATGGATGAACCGCTCAACCGGTCGGATGGTTATCGTACCGATACACAAAAGAAAAGAATTACCTATCGGGACAATGATGAGTATTATAAAGGGAAGCGGATTAGGCAAAGAATTTTTCGGATTGTAAATGCCTGATGAAGGTGAAGGATATATTGAGGAAGGAATAACGGAGGAAACGATATGGCGATTGAAGCGTTGGAAGCAATAGAAATAGCGAAGAAATATATCAAGGCGATTATAGAAAACCAGGAGTTCACGATCGACGAGGTGACCCAGGATACCCGTTACTGGATGATCGTAGCAGGGTATTATGAGCACCCCACGAGCGAGTTCGGACTTCCGCCGAAAAAAGTGCAAAAAATCATCCGTATCGAATCGGAGACAAAAAAGGTCTTTTCCATCCTGTCGAAGGACTAGCCCGGAATATTTTTTACCCCGCCTTTCATAAAATTTCACTTTTTTATTTCCGATGCGGTATAATATATAGAATACCTTTTTCGGGGTGCGCTATGCGAATTTTTTATATGGTAGTAGCCTTTGTATTTTTATCCTCGTGCGCCGTATTCGACGAGCTCCTCGAACCGTCGGACATATCCTCTGCGGTCGTGCCGTCTATTCAGGTCAACTCATTGACCAATAACCAGATTGTCGGGCAGGGATATTCCCTTTCGGGGCAGATTAAGGGGAATTTTACCCTCGCGAGTTCCGTGCGGGTGATTGTCGACAATCAACTGACGCAGACTGTTGCTCCCAACGGGAACACGTTCAGCCTGATGGTGGATATCACTAATCTGGGGGCGCATCAGAATAAACTCAGCGCGGTCGGCTCCGTCGGGAAAGTTTACCCTGAGGTAACTCTGACTGTCGACCAGCACAATATCCCGCTCTATCATATCCCTCTCGCGGATAACCAGGTCATGCTGATCTTCGATTTTTCCGGCACGTACGACCCCTACACATATGGCGTGGTTCCGTTTATATACGGAGGAGTGGCAAATTTCATCGCCGGTGCTTATTATTATACAAATTGTGTCAAGGGGGGTATTACTATTGCCGGGACTGGGCCGCAAGTGATGAAACACGACGCATCATCAGGTTTGTATTTCAATATACTGACCATTCCCGATGATAATGAATATTCGTTTGAATTCGGCCCTGCGAATTACTCGACAAGCGGATGGACCGAATTGACTAATGATTTCGGACATGTATATGGAAAACTAAATTCTACGGTTTTCTTTGATACCTTAAATATTAAAAATAAAAAGATAACCGGTATTCAAACATTTTGGTTCTTTCGCAAATTAAGTGGGTAAGTAAGCTGAATTGATTCTTGAAAAGTCCATTTTACCCGTCAGCAAATACGCGATAATTTTAAAGTTCTTCTGTGACGAATAACCCCTTGCACGCGCTTTCGCCGCCTGTATCAACGACGCAATTCCTTCCAATATCCCATTATTAATTCTACTTTTGATCCAATTCATCACGCCGTCCCAATGTCTTCTGATCGTTTTAGCCGCCTCTACAATCGCCCCGATCCTGCTGTGAGTCGCAAGATAATACCATTTCTTCAATCCGCGCTCGAACACTTCGTCGGTTCCAGCCGTATAAAGTTCGCGGAACAGTTCTTTAAGCTGAAACGCTTTCAACGTCTTTTTCCCGCATTCGGCAAAACGTATCTTATCGAGTTTATCCAAATCGCCCGGCGTCAGGTTTTCATTGTTTTTCAAAAACACATATTTCATTCCCTTCAGATTCGGATCGGTCCTGACCTCCAGCCTTCTGACTCTATCCACCGCATCGTTGATAATCTTCATCACATGGAACCTGTCAAATGTCACCTCGGCTTCGGGCAAATTCTCCCTCACACCCTTGATAAACGCCGGCGACATGTCGCAGCTCACCTGACTGATATTTTCAGCCTTACCGTTCTGCTGTTCCAGCATGGAGATAAACTCCTCGACCGTCCCGCTTCCCTTGCCGTCGGCGATAAACAATGTCCTCCGGCGAATCAAATCCACGAACAGCGTGATGTAATCGTGATGTTTCTTCTGCGAGGTTTCGTCGATCCCTACCGCCGTGACATCGCTGTAATCGCTCTGTTTGAGATATGCCAAAACATACCGTTCCAGCATTTTCCAGATTTTATCGTCCGACGCGCCTGTGATTTTCGAGGCCTTGTACACCGGCATCCCCATGCACAACTGCAAGAGCAGCGCCTCGAACAGTAGCGTGAAGCCGTTCGACATGCCCTCCCACGGCATCTTCACCTGCTTGATCCCGTCGTCATACTTGATCCTCGGCACCCGCGCGTGCAGATAGCATTCGTGCTCGAAGAAGTTCAGGTGCCGCCACGTCTTATCCACGGTGTCGTAGGCTTTCGCCTGAACCGCCTCGCCGTTCTTTCCGGTGATAGTGAACATAGCGCCTTTCCTGAAATCGATGTGGATGTCGAGCTTCTTCTTGTCCGCGTCGAATCGATATCCTTCACAAAGTACGGCTCGGTTATCCCCAGAGCCATCTCGAATAGTTTATTTTGCATGGATTATTATATTTTATCCATTCATATTTCTCATCTTTACCCACTCGTTTTTAGAAAGAACCAACATTTTATGGATATACATTGAATACGACTGAAAAATATACGAATGGTCTGCAAATTTCCCTGGATTACAAACACCTCATTATGAATGTCGGCGATCATACCGGGTGGAGTCTTCATCTCCCCGGCGGAACTATCGATACAATGCAGCTTCGCATCGTCTGGACGAATGTACCCAGCCAGATTATTTGCACCGAACCGTATACCGTTTGGTATCCATTTTCCCAGCTATGCTCTAATACTTCCACCCCGATGATATATCCGGGAATGCCTCCGGTAATTACAGGAGATAATAACAGGATATTTACAAATAAAACATGGTATACAACTAACGGACTACTCATGACGAGTACGAATGAGGGCAATCATACGATGGAAATACTTCTCACTATATATCCGGGTACGCCGCGTACGGTCAAGTATAAACTTGTAAATAAATTTGGGTGGGATTTGGGCCAACAGACATGGGATTCTTTTATCGCGCTTCCTACGTATGATCCCGGCGCTATAATTAATGTTACCAATAATTTTGAATAATTTGTATTTTATCGTTGACTCCCATCTACAATCGTTTTATAATAGTATTGTAATCACGGAGGAATAAAATGAAAAATATTATTACCGTTATTTTTATTATCGCTATAATATCCGCCTGCTCCCGCGAACTTGTTTCCTTCAGCGATAAAACTCCTCCTATCGTCCAAATTATTTCTCCTACCAATTTTCAGGAAGTTGGTTGTATATATACCTTTTCCGGTATTGCTTATGACAAAGAATCTTCTGTGTTGAAAATCTTATATAAAGTTGATAACTCCGCATGGAGTAATGCCGTCCGCAACGGGGATAGTTGGTCTGCATCGATCTTTTTAACCAACGAAGGTCTTTTTACCAACACAGTTTACTCGATAGATAAATACGGCAATAAAAGTTCCGAAAGCATCGCCATCGTCTCATATAGTTCCCTTCCGGGAATAATCATTCAGACCCCATCATACGGGTCTCTCACGAATGTAAAATCTCTGCTTTTAACAGGTATCGCATCGGTGAAGGCTCCCAATAAAATAAAAACAGTTCAAATCAGCGTTAACGGTGCGGAATGGACGACTGCTTCGGGAACGACTAACTGGACGAAAAATGTCTCTCTTCTTGACGGTACAAATAATATCGTCGCCCTTGTAATTACAGAAAACAACAAGACCAATAGCACGGCTATTCATAAAATTATTGTCGATTTGAGCATGCCGTCTGTTTCCGTAGAATCACCCGTCAACCCGGTTACAGTCAATGTCACGAATATCACTTTTTCCGGGCATGCCTTTGTCCCTTGGCCATATGATATTATTTCTGTATCATTGAGAATTAACGACGGAACATGGATACCCGCTATAGGAACAACCAACTGGAGTAAAACGTTGAAAGTTTCCGCAGGTTCCAATTCTGTTGTCGTCTGTGCTGTTTCAGATGCCGGAAAAACGAATTTTTCCGTACCTGTGAACGTTTTTTGTATCATCAGTACGCCAGTTATCTATATCGATTCGCCAGCCAATTATTTTACTACTAACTCATCGAAAGTTACTGTCAAAGGAACTGCTGCCGTCGATCCCCCTTATTCGATACTATCGGTTTCATATAAAATCAACGGCGGTGCATGGAAGAGTGCGTCAGGTCTTACAAACTGGAGTTTTACCGATATTTGCGGCCAACCGACCAACCATATTACCGTAGTAACGGTTTCCGAGGGAAATAATTCTAATTCCGCAAGCATCGTTACTTATTACACTAAACCCGCTATATCAGTTGAAATCACAAACCCAGTTACAAATACCGTTTCTATTTTCCCGAATTTCCCCATTTCAGGAATAGCTTCGACTAAATATGGACAGGTACAGGGAGTTTATATCAAGGTAAATAATTGGAGCTATGCCTTAGCTTCGGGGTCTACGAACTGGAACTATAACGTCGGGCTAAATTCTTTTTCCTACGGGACAAATACGATAAAGGTCTATGCATTAGGATTATCTAATATTTCAAGTCAGACTAATTCACTACTAATAATTAGAAAAGAAGAAAGTATTCCTAACATTACTTATTCCAGTCTCATTGAAAAGCATTTTTCATATATTGGAAATAAGCTATTAGTTGATGGTTTTAGAATATATCATTTAACTAATTCTGGGATGATTCAAGTTTTCTCTCTACCTCCTTTTTCCAGTTTTCACAATATGAATATTGCAGATTCAGGACACTTATTCGTATTAAATTATATCACTAATTATAATTCTTATTATTATATTATATCATTATTTTATAGTAATATTAACAACACTTATACTTATAAAAATAACACTTCGCATTATGAATATGAAATACCATTTCCTGTTTCATATCTTTTATCTTCCAAAATCATTTCGGACATTTCTTCAAACGGAAATGTATACTGTATCGCTGATTCAACACACTATGTATATTCATATATTAATCATTATCATACAGAGACATCTTTATTAATTAATACATCTTACTATTCTTCAGATTTTCCTCCTTTCGGTTCAATAGCCGTTTCAGGTAACGGTCTTTACAGAGTTATTGGAAATCCCTGTGATAATACCAAAGGTACAAACGCTGGAGCAATGAAATTATATAAACTAATCAGCGGGAATTGGGTTTTACAATACACTTTCTATGCCGCTTATCCTAATGCCGGGGATAATTTCGGTTCAAGTGTGGATATTTCGTATGACGGCGGTATGATAATTGTAGGCGCGCCTTATGATGGAATTATTGGAACAGGAGCGGGATCCGTAACAATTTTCCAGTATATCGGTTCATGGCAGTCATCCACTTGGGTTGCCTCGGACGGTTCTTCCGGCGATAATTTTGGGTATTCTGTATCGATTTCCGCAGATGGAAAAACTGCGGTGGCTGGATCATTAAATAATGATGATAAAGGCGCGGATTCCGGTTCAGTATATGTTTTAAAGTATATCAATTTAAACAGCTGGTCGCAGACAAAATATTTACCTTCAGACGGGTCTGCCGGAAATAAATTCGGCTGCGAAGTGGAAATGGCTCCTGACGGAAAATCTTTCGCTGTGGGTTCGAGCGGAAATAACTCGATATACATATTCAGATAATAGAAAAGCAATAGAAAAAGCCCCGCATCGCGCGGGGCTTTTCGGGTTTATGGAGTTGATACTAATTGACTTAATCTTACGCTATCCCCCGGTTAATACCCGATATCGATATGCCAGTCCATCCCGTAGTTGTTCTCCCAATTCCCCGCGCCGTCATGGAACACGAGGTCGAACATGTTACGGGCGCCCTCGACATTCACCGTCTTGGTGTAGTATCCGAGCCAGCTCCCGCGATAATACGCGGCATACATCGATTCGTCCTTCACGTTCTGCCATCCGTCGACCCCGTAATGTACGGAGACCGGTTCGGCGAGATTGCCGTTCGCGTAGACCACCGACACATACTTGGAGCCGTCATACGCGCTCTGAGGGCTGACAATCACGATCGGCTTCACGCTCATATGGAAATCGTTGCCGCCGTTATTGTCCCATACCCCGTTACCGTAGAACACAAAATCGAGATAATTCGCGTTATCGGGTATCTGGAGAAGAACCGTACTGTAGCTCGCCGAGCTATAGTAGGACGAATTCCCCGTGAACGACATATTGGTGTCGCCGACGGTCTGCCAGTTATTCCACCCATAATGGAGGGCGGTATTGGAGCTTACCGACGCGCCGGAATAGTTGATGGTCAGCCATCCCGCGAAATCGGCGTCTCCGCCGTAATTATACGCCTTCGCGTAGCTGAACGAGACAATCCGGTCGTAGACACTCACCGTATAGGGCTGGCCGTTCTTCTCGGCGACCGTGTTACCGTTTGTATCGGTAATCCGGTAATACAGCTTGGAGCCGGCGTTCTGCGGGATTTGCAGTTCCGCGTTGAACGAGCCGAAACCGGCGGTCTTCATCGTGACTTTGGCGGACAGATTATCTGCGGAGTACCCGTACGCGAGAAACAGGACGGTATTGGTGTCCGTGCCGCTGAAATAGGCGTTGACACTCAACCCCTTACCGCGGACCGCGCGGGCGTCGTATAACGGGCCATGCGCCGCGACGAAAACAGGACTGGGAGTAACACTCGCGGGGGTAACACCGTTATCCCGGGTAAAACCGTAAAAAGCGAGCTCCTCAGGGGTGAGGAAGGGCATCGCGGCGTCCACCGCGGGATCTCCGGTCATCGCGAACTCGACTTTTTCATTTGCCTTCTGCGGCAAATCCATCTGGGTTACGGAACAACCCGCCGTCAGGATAACCGCCGACAGGGTCGCAGAAGCTAAATACTTTTTCATTTTGCACTCCTATGCATTGTTTTTGTGCTTTACGCACTTATTCAAGGCATTATTGTAAGCGCTTAACCTTGTTATGTCAAGATATTTCGCATTATTTTGCTGTTTTTTTCGTGTTTTTTGCATATTTATTGTTTATTTTGCACATACTATGGTAGCGCTTCCTGTTTTTTTACATTTTCTCACTTTTTCCGCCGTTTATGTTTTAATGGGTTTTTGCCGAAAATGGAGTGAGGATGGTGCAGATTGCTATGACAAACGTTGAAACTAAAGCCTACGGCTTCGTGGATGTACCCGATTCCCGCATACTGACCTTCGTGAAACCTATCCTCGGTTTCGAGGATTTGGAGAAATTCGCGATTATCGATGTGCGCGGGCTTCCCGGCTTCTACTGGCTCCAATCCCTTGAAAATAAAAATCTCGCGATTATTGTTTCGCGCCCAGACAAACTTCTCGATCAGGAATATGTGATCCAGATCGACAATCAGGAAAATATTTTCCGCGAGATGAAACTCATCAGCCGCGAGAATCTCACCTGCTACCTGATGGTCAACGTCCCCCAGGATCCCAAGCAGATGACTCTGAACCTGATGGGGCCTATCCTCGTGAACTCCGCCACACTCCTCGCCGCGCAGGCTATATCGACCAAATATACCGAAACCAAATTCCCCGTCTTCGGCGTCCATAAGGAAGAGAAATAAGGGACTGATGACGAACTCATAATGTCATTGCCTGCCTTCTACGAAGGTAGACAGGCGATGCCGCGCTATAAAACTTATTGAAGCGCGGTAGAAGCAATCTATTTTATTATAGGTTAGTAAATATAATAGACTGCTTCACCCCGCGCATCGAAAAAAATTGAAGCGCTGGATATCGCAGTGACGGAAAATAGTTTAGGTTCCATCTTTGTCAACACACCATACTACTGCGTCGTCATCCCAAGCATTGCCGGGGGATATCTTTCATCACGGGCTATTAGCCAATCTTGCGGCACACCTGCATATCGGGTTAGACGTCATTCAATGACAAAAAAGGCCGCTTGTGGCTTTTACCTACACTGCCTTACAATTAAAAAAGCCGCCCTCTTGCGAGGACGGCTTAAATTATCGTTTACTGTTTATCTGATCGTGTAATTCACAGTCCATGTTACCGGCGTGTGCGAGGAAACATTGTTCACATCGCTATCCGGCACGAAGCTCACAGGGAGAGTGCTGTCGCAGTACTCGTTCCACTGGTGGGTTACCACGAGATAGAACTTGATCTGCTTACCCGCGGTCAATCCCATGGACGCCATATCGAATTTTCCCTCGATAAATTTATCGTCGGTGCTCACGCCATGCTTATCGGTCGCTCCGGCGATAATGACATCCCATCCCGTGCCTGAGGTATTGACCTTCCGGGCGAATGTTCCCTTCCATGTTTCGCTGCCTCCGATCTTGAAGAACAACGCTCCGGTAGGCTTCCAGTTCGCGTCATAGGTATCGCTGCCTCCGAAATGAGACTCGACCCCCGCGATTGTGGGTGATCCGGCTGACGGGGTATTATCGATCTGGTAGTAGATCAGCAGGTTGCGGTTCCATGCGGTAAAGGTATTATCCGAATCGATCGCGACATAGAGATTAGCTCCGTCGTTCGCTACATAGAATTTCGAAATATCCAGAGGCGCAAGCGTGTTCGTTCCCATTACGGAGAACGCGTTCGCCCAGTTGGCGTCCTTTGTCCCGTCTATGACCATTGTGTACTGCGCGCCGCCGGATGTGGTAATATCCAGCTTCACGGGAGTATTCAAATTGAACGCGTTATCCTCAGCGACTACATAGACGTCATACGCCGTTCCGGTGACCAGACCCGATGCGGTCAGCGAGGCCAGTACGTTCGCGCTCGCGGTGACATTACCGCTGGCTTTCACTACCACGGCTCCGTAATTGATACCCGCCTTAATCTGGTTCGCGGTCGGCGCGGTGGCATTATTCGTAATCACGATATAATAAATCTTTCCGTTCTCATTGATCTTCGCCTTAATATCCAATCCGCTCGAGGTGACATTGGTCGAATAAGGCGCAGTCGTGAATGTGGGGGCTGTTCCGTCGACAGCGTTCGTCGCCGTAGCCTTGACATAGAATTCGAACGGGTTCACGTCGTTGTTATTGATCGAAATTTTACCGATATGGATACCCGAGATCGAAGGCTTGAAGTACACGGTAAAATTCGTCGTCGCGCCCGCGAGCAGGTTCGAGATAGTGACATTCCCGGTCGCATAATAGATCGAGTCGTCATATGTCGAACTGACCGAAAGCGCCGCGTTCCCCGCGTTGGAGATCTTGAACACATGAGGCGATACATTGACACCGCCGTTCGTCATAAACGACCCGAAGTTATTGGTATAGGACGCCCCGTTGATCAGCGTGCCGCCATAGTATACCTTTATCGACGGAGCCGCAGATCCGCCGGCATTCGTGCCCTGTCCGGTATTTGTAAAGGTGAACGGGTTCTTACTGCTGTCGTTATTAATGATCGTTACGGTCATGTTCTTGATACCGGTGCTCTTAGGCTTGAAGGATATATAGAACACGGTCGATTGCCCCGGGGTTAACACTAACGCGTTCGCGTTGGAGATGTTATAATCGAGCGAATTATCCTGAGGCGCGCTGACCGACAGGTCGTTATTGCCGGAGTTGGATATTTTAAAGGGCACCCACGGACCCGCGATATTAGTCATCATGGAACCGAAGTTATATCCCGCGCCGGCGTTCAGTATAGGAGTCGCGCCCCGGTACACGTTGATAGACGGCAGCTGCCCGGGAGCGTTGGTCAGCGTAATCGTGCGGGTCACATACCCGCCGGTATTATTCTGGTTATCCTTGCCCCACGCCGTGATCGTCTTCTGCCCGTCGCTGAGATTAAGCACGGTCGACCATGAGCCGCCGGCATAGTTGACGGTGTTTGTGACCGATCCGCAGGCCACATAGATCATGCTCACCCCGGATACGTCGTAGGCGGTTCCCATTACCTGGATGGCGCCCGCTAATCCGACATACCCTGACGCGGGCGACTGAATGGATACCAGCGGAGGTTCGGTATCGACTACCGATGAGGAAACATAGACGATCCGCTGCGGTGCGTTGACCACTTCCCCTTCCTTATCGTGAAGCTGCGCCCAAACATAGAAATATCCGTTATTCTGCACGGATATCGTAGCCCGGTATGATACCAGCTTACTGTTCGGGTCGCCCTCCAGTACCGCGGGGATGACTGTCGGTATCGTCGCGTTCGTTTTCATGACGAATACGAAGACGTTCTGGATACCCTTTTCTCCCGCCGCAAATCCCAGTAGTTCGAACGTGCTGAGCACGGTCATATTATTCGTGGGATACGCGATGGAAATAGACGGGACAACCTCGTCGGAATAATAGTTGGTATTATTTCCGCTGCCCAGCAGATCCCGAAAGTCATCCAGCGTTAATTCGTTCAGGGACGTACATCCGATGACGCTTATCGCAATCATCAACACCGAAATCAGACTTAGTTTCCTCATTGCATTTTACCTCTCTGCGGATTTTACATATTAAATGTATATGAAACCATCAAACCTAAACTCATCGTGGTAACCGTAGTATTATAGAAGTATATCGTATATCCGAAGTCCAGCCCCAACTGTAAGGGGTTTGCCAGCAGCAGGGTGACTTCCACACCCGGGGTCACAAACACCCCCATCTTCTGGGAGCTCCCGTACAGCGTATCGCTTAACACGCCGTATGCCATCCCGAACGAGACAACCGGGACAATCGAGAGCCTCGGAAAGCCCTGGAACGGTATCTCGAAACGGTACCCCGCATCCAGCCCCAACCCCATGTTAAACATGCTGGCCTTCGCCGTCCCGGCGCCGTTAATGAACACCCCCGCTCCTACTATCACATTTTCAACGGTACGTACCCCGTTGTAGAATATCTGATCCACGTCGGCCCGCGCGCCCAGCCGGATATTATACCCGACCGCGTCTCCGAAAAATCCAAGCCCCGGCTTCAGATACACATCCCATTTAGCATACCCGACGTTAAACATCGCCAGTAATGCCCCCATGAACACCATGAATTTGAACCGTTCCATGAATCGCTCCTTCAGTATATGAACTAAATAAAGTTATTTAACTTCTTCTATCAGTATCGTATCGCTCGCGGCGGCGAATGTCACCTGTCCGCCGGTCACTACGGCGGTCTGCCCGCTATAGAAGTCGCGCAGTGTCGTGCCGTCTAACCACAGACTGGCGACCTGTACGACCGTCGAACCGCTCGCGCCGAGCACAATGACCACTTTATCCTCGTAGCCGTCCTTACTATAGTATCGGCTGAATATGTACGGAGTCGTGCTGATCTTCGTATGCGCGCCCGCCCCTACCGATATATGATTGTTGCGGAACTGCCCGATCTTCTGCCAATGCCCTAATACTGTCGTATTGCCCGGCCACTGGTAATCGGAACGCGTGCCCTGATACGGGTCGCTCCCCGTGGGGCCGAACGGACGGCAGTTTTCGTCGCCGTAGAATACCTGCACGCCGCCGGGACAGAATAAGAGAAGCGATGCAACTTTTTTCTGGCGTTCGGCGTCCCCGTTATAGAACAATCCGGTATCGTGCGACGATATATAGCTCAGTACGTTCCATGTCGGGTCGATGTTGATCGATCCGGCATATCCCGCGTAGGTGGGGTCGATACCGCTGTAGCTGCTGAGACCGTTCTGCACCGCGCCCTGGAACGAGAAGTTAATGACCGAGTCGAACGCGCCCGACGTATGATAGTCGCTCTTGTTCGGGCCGTGGCCCCATACTTCGGCGGTCATCCAGAATGGGAGATCGTCGAGCTTCTTGGTCGGGTTGTTCGCTTTCCATGCCGCGAGCTTGGTGTTCGCCTGCTGGTGCAGGTATACCCACGCTTCCATCTCGACATGCTTCGCGGTATCTACACGGAAACCGTCCACGCCGTAGGCAAGCACCCAGTCGGTGAGCCACTTCGTGAGGTACATCCGTACCGTGTAATTCGCCAAGGCGACCGCTTTCGTGGTGGACTTGTTCGCGAGGAACGGCGGCAGATTCACTATCGCCGGATTCTCAGTCTTGAAATCGGGGAGATAGGCTAAGCACGAGGTCTTGTCGTCGCTGCCGGGGGCGTCGTATCCGGGCAATCCCGCGCGCACCCACTGCTGTCCCCACCATTTCGTCCAGTTCCCCGAACTGTAATCGATATTATCGTGGTAGTTTCCTAATGTCGCATTCTCCCATCCGCTCTTTAATACCCCGTTAGCGACAGGATCGCCGCCGAGGAAGAGCGATAAATCTTTGATATTCGAGTAACCCGTATGATTCATCACGATATCGAAGATAACGCGGATACCCTTGGCGTGCGCGGTATCGATAAACGTCTTGAGGTCGTTGGTCGTCCCCATATTCGCGTCGACGCATGTAAAGTCAAGCACGTAATACCCGTGGTAAGCGTAATGCTTGAAGTCGGCGCTCGAACCGCCCTGTACCCAGCCGTGAATCTGCTCGTAAGGCGCGGTAATCCAGATGACGTTGATGCCGAGGTCGTTGAAATATCCCTCGTTCAGCTTCGCGGTCATCCCGGCGAGGTCTCCCCCGTGGAATGTCCCGATATTCTGGCCTCCGTCGAGCGTGCGCCCGTAGGACGTATCGTTCCCGGTGTTGCCGTTATAAAAACGGTCGGTCATCACGAAGTAGACCGTGGCGTTGTCCCACGAGAACTTCGGCATGACGTTCGTCGACCTTGTATAAACATAAGAAATCGAACCTTCGCCCAGACTGTTCTTCGCGTAAAGTTTCAGCGTCTTGGTGTCGCCGATAGCCATACCCGACCCGATATTAATCACCGTACCGTCGGCATAGGCGGTTCCGGCGTACTTGGGATCGGTTCCGTTGAGGGTGTAGCGGCAGATTTCGATATTATCGCCGGACACCTTGAGCGTCACATTGACATTCGACAGGAACTTTCCGCCTCCGGGCTGCGCCCAAACCTTCGCGGGTTTCGGCCCGTAAGGATCGGTGTCGTACCACTGGCTGTTCGAATACCACCCGTTCTTATCGCGCGAAAGATCGGCTGTCTGCGGAGACCCGTTATTATTGAAAATTAAATGGGTAGAATGCCCGTTGAACTGCTTATAATACCACCCGTTAGTGTTTTTCACCATTACATTACCGGGCCATACCCCTGAAGTTCCGCAATCGTCCGAACTTCCCACCACCTGCCAGTAATAAATATATGCCGCCGCCCAATCGGCGGGTTTCGCGAAGTACACGGTGAAGAAGGCGCCCGGATCGACGATCTGGATATTCCCGACCGTGTTGGTCGCGCTGATATTGCCGACCTTATCCATCGCGTAGACCTTGAGGGAATGCGTACCGACGCCCATACTCACGACCGTGCTCCATACGGCGCTCGAGTCGATCTTATTGAACGCGCCGGCGTCCAGCGCGAGGTAAATCCCCTCGATGCCGGAAATCGTATCGGACGCGGCTCCGTTAACGGACACCGAGGTATTGGTGATGACCGCGTTCGCGAGAGGCGCGACGACTGTCACGACCGGCTTGGTATTGTCGTATATCACTTTGCGGATTTCGCTGAAATTCGTCTTATACTGATAGGTGATGACCCGCGCTTGGATAGTGTTCGTCCCGCCCTGCAGCGGAACATCGATCGTCCATGTCGCCGAGCCGTTGGTGGACTGGTAGACGCCGTTGACGCTTACCCCGACCGACAGCAGGCTGACGCCTGTCGCGCCGGCGGTACCGGAAACCGCGATATGGTTCTCGCCCGTGGTGTAATAGGAGACCGGCGAGCCGATCAAAATATACGGAAGGCCGGACTGGTAGTTGACCACCACCGCCGTTACCCCGGAAATGTTCCCGGCATAATCTTCGGCATAAACTTTATTGGTATGAATCCCCGTGGTCTGGAGCGATACGTTCGCCGACCAGCTGGTATTCTCAAAATCGGCCTGTAAGTATGACCCGTTATCGGTCTTCATATAGACGTGTTTCACGCCCGTGCCCGCGTCCGCCACCATACCCGAGATGGTATACATCGACGGCACGACCTGATTATTGGTCGGCGACACGATGGATATCACGGGAGGAACATTATCCGCCGTACCGAACTCGCCCACTTCTATCATGATGGATTGTGAGTCGGCGTTAGTCCCGGCGAGGTTCTTCGCGGACGCCCACACCTGATACACCCCGTAATCCGGGAAGGTAATATTATAGAAGAAAGATGATAGAACTCCCGGGATAATCGGTATTTCCATCGATTTCTCGATACCGTCGTTGGTCAGGAAATAGTGGATTTCCATCGACGCGATACCGCCGAGGTCGTATGCGCTCGCGGATACGATAAAGTTCGAATTCACCTGCGACCCGTTCGTGGGTTTCGCGAGATTGACGTAGGGAATCCCAGCTTTGGACTGGGTGAATATATCTTTACCCAGTTCGCAGGACGCGAACGCCGCCCCCATCGCCAGAGCTAAAATAATCCTGAATATTTTTTTCATTATCATACTCCTCACTCCGCCGATTATCGAACTTTCATATAAATAACAGCCGAATTCGCCCCGACCGTAAGGTTCGCGCCTAAGGTGGTGACACTGATGTCCTGCCCGGCTATCCCGTTCGGGTTGACCTGCGTTTCGCTCGCTACTTTCTTCCATGTCCCGTTCTCGGGGAAGCCCACCCATACGGTCTTGCTGTTATAACGGTCGAAGTTCAGGAGGACGACGAATATATCGTCGGCCGGCGTCGGCGAGCCCAGACTATACCCGACCACCATCGTGTCCTTACCCGCTTCCCACGGTTTATACTGGAATGCGAAATAGGCTTCGGTCGGCTGACGCAGCGCGGGATTAAACTTGCGCAGTTTCAGTATTCCCGCATAATATTGATAAATATCGTTGTAGGTAGTGTATCCGCTCCAGTCCAGCGGAAGTTCGTCGATATCCTGACCCTCGCGCGCGCGGAGGAATTCCTGTCCCATCCATATCATCGGATTACCCAGCGAGGTCGCAAGCATGACGACCGCCAGACGCGTGCGCGCCTTCTTGGTGCCGTCGTCGTATCCGGCAAACCCGAACAGACGCCCGAGCGTGTCCTCGTCATGGCTTTCCACATAATTCAACGATTCCACGGGGCTTCCGGCCCATCCGTCATCCTTTCCGTAGAAGATATACTTGGTCATCGTATTTGCGGTCGCCCCGTTCCATCCGCATAACGCGTTGACGCCGTTATCGTGGTATCCGTCCGACCACTGCGCGCCCCATGTCTTCAGATCGGACTGGTTCGGCAGGTTCTCATAGACGAAGTAGACGTTCGGATCGATTGCCATCGCGTAACTCTTCAGTTCGTAGATAAAACCGTGATCCATGAAGTCGGTGTGGGTGGCGTCGTAACGGAAGCCGTCCACATGGCACTCGTTCATAAAGTACTCTATGGTATCTTTACCTAATCTCTTCACGATATCGCTCGCGGTATAAAGTTTATTTCCCCACGGCGTCGTTCCGCTGAAGTAGCTCACGTTGTCGATAGTCCACAGCCAGTTATCGTTATTCGCGGTATGGTTGAACACCATATCGATAATAACCGCGACCCCGTACTGGTGGCATGCGTTCACCATCTGCTTGAACTCGTTGAGTCCGTCCTGCCCCTGCGAGGGGTTCTGGGCGTATCCGCTCTCTACCGACATATACAGCGAGGTGTTATATCCCCACGAGTACCCGGCGTCGGGGAATTCCGACGGGGGCATCAGCTCGACCGCGGTAATACCGAGGTTGGTCAGGTAGGTCAGTTTGTCGACTATACCGAGGTACTTTCCCTTATGCGCCGCGGGAACAGTCGAGTCGGCGGAGGTGAAGTCCTTCGGGTGCAGTTCGTACACTATGTAATATGACCACCCGGGGCGGCTCCATGAGCCGTCAGTCCACGCATAAGCCTGGTCGCAGACGACGCTGCTGCCCGATGAATAACGGTTGTATTTCGCGTACGGGTCGGCAACCGGCGTGCTGCCGCCGGTACGCTTGATACCGATAAATTTATATTCACTGCCCGCGCTCACTCCGGGAATGAACGCCCACCAGACATCGGTGTTCGCCCCGCTGGTGATACGCGTCAATGGGGTCTGCCCCCATCCGTTGAAGTCGCCGGTCACATAAACCGCGCTGACTACCGCATCTTTCCACCAGATGGAGAATTCCACGCCGTCGTTAAAGAGATTCGCGCCGAGCTTACCGGTGTAGGATCCGGGCCAGTCCGAGCCGCTACCGGTCTTCCGGACGACATGCACAAACTTATGCGTGCTCTGCTGGGACGAGCCCTGCGCGTAAACTTCTATCGTATTCGTTCCCATATCGAGGGATACGTTCTTTAACCATGACAGGGTGCCGGTCGCCAGAACAAATCCGCCGGCATTAACTTTAACATAGACTCCGGTCAGTCCGCCGCCCGCCGCGGTACCCATAATATTCAGGGTATCGCTTGTTACCTCACGGTAATCCGTAGGCGAGGAGATATTCACGGTCGGTAGTGACACGTCCTCCGGGTTGGAGTCGTACCATTGGTTATTCGTCCAATACCACCCGTCGCCGGTTCTTTGAAGGTCGGCGGTCTGGTAAAGCACATTCGTGCCGGACACGTTTTTGAACAGACAACTGGTCGAAGTCCGGTCGTTCATATAGTAGGAATACCACCCGCTGCCGATACTCGTCATCGCGGGACAGCTCGCCCATACCGAACCGGTAGGCCAGTAATGAATATACGCGCCCGCCCAGACAGCCGGTTTCTTGAAGTAGACCGTCATGCCCGTACCGGAATTATTCTTAATCACTTTTATGGAATTGGTCGTACTCTTATTGCCCGCCGCATCCTGGGAATACGCTTTAATCGTATTGGTTCCCAAAACGAGCGCGACATTTTTACTCCATGAAGTCGTCCCGGTCGCGGCGGCGAAAGCCCCGGTATTAACCGCGACATAAACCGAAGTAACAGCCTTATTATCACTCGCAGTACCGGAAACATCGATAGCCGCGTTGGTAGTAGAAATATTGTTCACGGGAGATGTAATACTGATCTCGGGGCGCGTGGTGTCGGGCGCGGCAACCGTGATGCTGATCTGGTTCGTAGCGCTGACAAGACCCACCTTATCCACCGAGTAAACATAGAGTGTGTATGCCCCGTCGGGAAGCGTCACCGACTTGCTCCATGAGGTCGTCCCGGTCACCGGGACGAACCCGGAATTGACCGCGAGATATACCTTGGAGATGCCGCTGCCGAGCGCCCCGTCGGACGCAGAGCCGGTAATCGTAAAGGATGCCGCCGCGACAGTCGCGCCGCCGGACGGATAGGTAAACGATGCCGTCGGTTTGGTCGTATCGCGGAGTATTTTCACTACCGGGGACGTGTTCGACTTGCCGCTCGACGCGATCGCGAGGGCGGTAAACGAGTTCGTGCCTTCCGTCAGCGGGACGCCGTTGGTATTCCATGCCGTATTGCCGACGCTTGTGAAACCGTTAGCATTCACTTTGAGTTTTACCGAAGTAATAGTATATCCCGATACCGCCGCGGTTCCGGCAACGTTGATGGAAGTCAAATTCGTAGCGATCCCGCTGACAGGCGACGTGATGGTCACCGAGGGATTTCCCGCGATATAGTTAACGGTTACCATATTGGTAGTCGAGATATTGTTCGACATATCGATACCGTAGACGCGTATCGTATGCGCGCCGGTCGCTGAGAGCGCGATATTCGTCGACCATGCGCTGCCCGCTACCGACACGGGAGTGAATCCGCCGCCGTCGAGCTTGAGGTACACGGCCTTGATGCCGGACTTGTCATCGGTCGCGATACCTGACGCGGTAATCGCATTCCCGACTATCTGGTTATTGGTCGGCGAGGTAATCGAGACTACCGGGGCGACCTTATCGTAATCGTTGGTATTCGTAATAAACATCTGGACGATATAAACGAATACTTTCGGGCTATAAGCGAATTCATTCTGTGTATTGATAGCCTCCGCCCAGAGGTAATAGTACCCGCCGTTGGATATCGCGATATCGCCCTCGAAGGTCGAGAGCGTACCGGAATAAACCGTCGTCGGGAACACGTTAGTCGGCCCGCCGTAGATGACCGAGGCTTTTATCAGCACCGCGCTGACTCCCGCCTCGTCGTAGCAGGTTCCCGACACATGCCCGTTGATATATACCAACTGGTTATTAGTCGGGTCGCTGATAGCGGCTACCCCCGCGGAAAGTTTATTCAGTACATCGCGGCCGATTTCGCAGGACATCATTGTCCATCCCGCTGTAAAAATTACCAGTGCCGCGGATATTTTCTTCATCATTCCTTTCATGTATGACTCCTTTCTAATTATTGAAGGTAGGGGCTGGTCAACCCTACATCCGACAGCTTAAACGTACCGTTCAGGACATATACCCTGAGGTTACCCTGACCCGAACAGTTGACGGTGATGGAGCCGCCGTTAGCGATACTCTTCACATCGCCGGTCACTATATCTTTATAGGTTCCGCCGGGGAGGTTGTTAAAGGTCGCCCCGCCGGATATAGCTACGATACAGAAGCTGTCGACTCCGCCTACGGTGAAGCGTTTTTTAAACGCCAGGCCGCCGGAGACGTTCTCGGTGGAATACTGCCCTTTCTGGAGAGCCGGCACATGATGGCGTATCCAGTTGAGACACTGTATATGTTTGGCGAGCGGGTAATTCAGCGTATTCGCCATCTCTCCGGTCGCGTTATTCCATACCGCGAAATCGGTAACATTAACGCTGCCCTCGATATGCGCGCCGAAGTACGCGCGGCCGGTGTTTTCGAGAGGCATATTCGGGCCGACGTCGATAGGACAGCCCTTCTTAAACTCGATTTCCGACCCGTAGAAGATACACGGTATGCCGCGGAATGTGAACATCAGGGAAAGGTTCTCCGCCCATGTCGCCTGCGATCCCACGAAACGTTTCGTGCTGTCCGGCGAATCCGGCGCGTAATCGTGCGAGTCCACATAGGTCACGTTCCATGTCGCGTCGTTATAGGTATAATCCCACCCGTGTACGCCCCATGCCGTCCCGGCATCCTGGAAATTCCAATGCATGCAGAAGTCGATGACCTCTAATCCGGAGGACTTCGAGTAATCCGGGGTATGGTAGTTATTCCCGTAGAGTAAATGGTTATCGCTGGACTGCTGCGAGCCCGGGTCGATATTGTCGTACCAGCATGCGTATGCCGCGTCGGTATCGCTCATCCCGTCGTAGTTATGGTTTTCCTTCCACGTATAGAACGGGGGCGAAACCGGCGGAAGGTTATTATTCCAAATCTGGCGGTAACGCGAGCAGACCTCGCCGAAGATGAAGAAGTTCGGCCCGCCGCGAAGTTTGAACGCCGGAATAAAGTACTTATTGAAGATGAAGCGGCTGATATGCTTGACCGTATCCACACGGAAAGCGTCCACTCCCATATCGATCATTTTATTATAAGCGTCGATCAGGTACTGGCGTGTCACGGGATTTTCCGTATTGAAGTCCTGGCAGTCGCCCGCTATAGACGTACTCTGCACGGTATAGCCTTCCCAGTCTCCGCACCAGCCCTTATGATAGAGCGGGCTGTTCTGTATCTGGGTGAAACGGCTGACATACTGTTCGTTCGGGGTAAGGGTATAATCGTTGGTCGGGGTAAACAGTCCGACCGCGCCCCAGTTCCCGGAATGGTTCAGCACGATGTCGACCACGAGCTTGATATCCCTCGCGTGACATTCGTTAATCAGTCTCTGGAGGTCGTATCCGGCCGATTCATAACGGGGATCGACGATAGTAAAGTCATACCCGTGATACCCGTGATAATCGTAACCGCTCATATTCTGTATGACAGGGGTGATCCAGACCGCGCTGAAACCGAGCGCTTTGATATAGTCGAGCTTCTCGATCAAGCCCTTAAAGTCGCCTCTCCATGACGGGTCGTTGGGATAGTTCCCGGCATGCTCGTCATCCCATCCGAACGCGTTGTTCGCGGGATCGCCGTCATAGAAGCGGGTTGTAATCAAGAAATAGATCGTCTCCTCGCGGAAGTCGCCGCGCGGGAGTATATTCGCGACAGTCACCTTAACCGTATCGCTATGAGTAGCCCCGGCGTCGTCGCGGACAGTCAGCGTCCAAGTGAACGGACTGCCGTTCGTATCGGTATAGGTATAAACCGGCGATACGCCGCTCAGGGTATGCCCCGCGCCGTCCGTCCATGTATAGGATACGATTGTCCCGTTGGGATCGTATGACTGCGCGCCGTTAAACTGTAACGGCAGGCCGGACACCGCGAAGATATCGCTTCCGGCATTCGCTACAGGCGGCACGTTCGCGTTCACAGTGGAGACCGTCACTACCGCCGATACCGTGGAGTTCATCACGTCGTACGCCTTCGCGGTCAACTGGTGCGAACCGTTGGCGACAAACGCGCTGTTCCATGTAATCGAATAAGGCGCGGTCGTATCGTTGGTAATCAGCTTATTATCGACATAGAACTCGACCTTAGTCACCCCGATATTGTCGGATGCATCGGCCGAAACGGTAACATTACCGGTAAGGCCGGTGGCGCCGTTCGCGGGAGCGGTCAGGCTCACGGTCGGGGGCACCGTATCGTCGGGGTTCTGGTCGTACCATACCCCTTCTTTATACCAACCCTCTTTATCGCGGGTCAGGTCTACCGATTGGGGAGAACCGTTGTTATTGAAGACAATTTTAGCATAAGTCTGGTTGGTGAGCACATAGTAATACCAGTCGCCGCCTTCGCTCGCCATCAGCTTGCCCGGCCATGTGGTCGCGAGCGCGCCGGGAAGCGTAGCCCAGTAATGGATATATGCTTTCGTCCATGACGTAGGTTTCTTGAAATGCACCGCCAGTCCGGGAGCCTGCTGCTGAGGCTGAATAGTAATATTAACCGTCCTGATCGCGCTGGTGTTCCCGGCCTTATCCTTCGAATAAACCTGTATGGTATAGGTGTTCGGCGGAAGCGACGTGGTGAACGACCAGTTCGCCGAGGAAGAAACTTTTACAAAATCTCCGCCGGTGGAGAGATAGATTCCCTCCAAACCGGTGCCGGTGTCGGCGGCAGTCCCGGAGAAAGTGATATTCTGGTTCTGGGTGGCATACCCGTCGGAGGGAGACGAGATAGCCGCGGTGGGAGCCTGCGTATCGAGAATAACCTTGACGGACGGCGAAACCGCTGTCTTGGTATTCGCGGCGGTCGCGCGGGCGATCAGTACGTTCGTACCTTCGGAAAGAACTACGCTATTGGTCATCCAGTCGGTGTTGCCGACGTTTTTAAAGGAATTGGAATTTAATTTCAATTCTACCAATGTGATGGACGAACCCTCGACAGTAACCGAACCGCCCACGTTAATGGAAGCGAGCTTCACCATGGAGCCGTCGGCAGGCGAATCGATAACTATGGAAGGAGTACCGCTGTCATAGTTGACGTTGAGTGTATTGGTAGAGGTCGCGTTACCCGCGAGGTCGGCTGCGTAGACCTTCACCGTATGAAGGCCGGCCACAGTGACCGAGAGGTTGATCGACCAGATGCCGCCGTTCAGAGAGGCGGGCACGAAGGACTGGGAATCAAGTTTCACCCAGACATTTTTCACCCCGACCCCGTCGTCAGAGACGGAACCGTTGACCGTGAACGTCGACCCGACGTTCTGGAAGTCGGAAGGCGCGAGGATTTCCAGTACCGGAGGCGTAATATCCTCTCCGCCCTGCATCACAGCCGCGGCGTTTACAACAGGACTGTAAGCGGTCAGTCCCTCGGCATCCTGAACTTCGAGCCACATCTGGTATTTTCCGTATTCTATGAAATAATTGTCCCCCTGTATGATGGTCAGGGGATAACCGTCGAAATCAACGGTCAGCTTATTAGTCACGCCGCTGTTGGAAACAGTGTAGACCAGCTTGACGCGCTTTACTCCGCTCACATTATAAGTACTCCCTAGGTAGGAGTAATTAAGAAGGAGCTGCTGATTATTGGTAGGACGGCTGAGAGTGACAACGAAAGGAAGTTGATCCGCGGGGATCAGCTTTTTCTGTAAAAGGTCTTCGACGGGGCCGCAGGACATCGCTAAAAAGGCAAAAACCGCGGCGAAGAAGATACGGGATACCTGATTTAACATACAAACCTCCGGAAATGGCTGTAAGAACAATGTAAACGCTTACATTTACCTATACTATAACACAAATTTACCTAGATTGCAAAAAATATTTAAATTATTTTTGTCCTTTCTATACAATAGGCAACATGCTCAGTGCAATGTTGAGAGATATCCAGGTACTACGGTATTGGTATTCGTCAATGAATATATTTTCACCAAATCCCCTGTAACAATCAGAAGGTCGTTATAGGTGATCGCGTCATAGGTAACAAATCCCGTACTCATATTATAACGGGTAACCACCGCGGGATCGGATACGTTACATATCTCCACCCCGTTGTAGGAGTCGCAGATATAAGCATAATCCCCGCGTATCGAGAGCCCCTGCGGGTAAGACATCGGCGTCATACTGAGCACGGTCATATTGGTAAAATCGTTCAGATCGATAATTTCCAGCCTGTTCCACGGATACTCGCTGGCGTTCTGTAAAGTGACATAGGCGATATTCGACTGGACTACCACCGGATCCCACGCACGGACATGGATCATCTTCGATACATACTTCGGAGCCGCGGGATTCTGAAGGTCATAAATATAAACTCCGGTGCTCGCGCCGACGAACAGGAAATGGTCATAGGGGAAAAGGGTCTCCGCATCGGAATTCGGGATATACGCGGATGACGCTATCGGTACAGGATTGGTCGGATCAGCAAGGGAGAATCCCTTGATAACCTGCCCGTCCTTCAGCACATAAAGGTACTGGTTGTCATAGATCGCGAAACGGGAGGTCGAACCCCCTACCCCGAAACTCCCGGACGAATCCGCGGTCGCCGCGCCGACGTCGGGAATCCCGGAGCACATGCACCCGAATGCGGAATAATCGGAATAGTAGAGCGGGTATCCGTATTCGTCGAGATAAACTCCGTTAAAATAGTCGTAATTATAGGTAACAGCGTTGGAAATAACTTTCCTCAGCACGGGGTTCTGCACATCGGCGATATCGTAGACCATCAGGTTGCCGAAACTGTCGGCATAGAGTGCCGTACCGAGCACGGCGATATCGACATTATTGGATATCAGGATGAATTTCTCACGGACGGGCGCGGCGGGATTGGTGATCGAAAATACGTGCACCCCGACAAATTTATCGTTCACAAATAAGGTATCGCCCTGAATCCATATTTTCCCGGGCATCGTGATATTATTCGGGTCTATATAATAGGAAGGGCGCGGAGCGGACAGGCCGGTCAGAAGAAATACGCTGAATAAGAAAACAACCTTTGAAAGGGTTAATACCAGTTTCGAAATCTTCATATTTCACCTCGATTTTACGACACTTTTCAGAAACTTAACATGAATAATGTAACCCCGAAGCCGGAAATTATCAACTTTCCTGTAAAATATTTTTAGATATAATATGAAGTTAACTGATATAATGAGCGTTGATTTTTACATAATCATACGAGAGGTCGCATGTCCAGAGATAATACTCCTTATAACCGAGGCCGAGGTCGATCGTAAACGTGATCTCGTTCTGGATCATTTCCCCGTTAGCCTTGGAGATATTCGCGCGGTTCTGCTCGCCCTTTTCCAGTATCGGGAGACCGTTAATGGAAAACACGATCCTGTCGAGATCGAACTTGGCGTCGGAATACCCGATCGCCGCGAGCACCCGTCCCCAGTTCGGGCTGTTCCCGAATACGGCGGTCTTCACGAGGTACGAATCGGCGACCGCACGCGCAATCTTCTTCGCGTCAGTCATCGTCAACGCGTGCCGGATATCGATCTTGACTATTTTATTCGCGCCCTCGCCGTCCTTCACTATCGCCTTCGCGGCTGATATGCACAGGTCGGTCAGCGCCTTCAGGAATATTTTATATTCGTCGTTCTCCGCGTCTATCGGTTTGTTTTCCGCGAGACCGTTCGCCATCAGCAGCACGGTATCGTTCGTACTGGTATCGTTATCCACACTGATGCGGTTGAACGAGTACTCGATCGCTTCCTTGAGCGCGGAGTGCAGGAGGTCTTTGCTCATCACGATGTCGGTGGTGATAAAGACCAGCATGGTCGCGTGGAACATATGCAGGTCGGGCTTGATCATCCCGGAGCCCTTACAGCTGATGCCGATTTTTACGGGGGTATCGCCGATCTTCATCTCGCAGCCGAAATTTTTCGGACGGGTATCGGTCGTCATAATAGCGTTGGTGAAATTCTGGATACTGTTTTCAGATTTAATAAGGCGCGCGATTTTTTCGATGCCGTATTCCACCCGGTCCATCGGTAACGGTTCCCCGATAACGCCCGTGGAGGCGACCAGCACGGCTCCCTCGCCGAGCTCGAGGTGGGTTTCGGTCAATTCCGTCATCCGTAACGCGTCCGCCTCGCCCTGTTTCCCGGTGACACAGTTCGCGTTGCCGGAGTTCACTATCACCGCGGAAATTTTATTCGTCATCCGCGACATCGAAAGCCTGACGGGCGCGGCTTTGACCTTATTGCCGGTGTACGCCCCGACCACGTCGCAGGGAACCTCGCTCCATATCAGGCCTAAGTCTTTATACCCGCCCTCTTTCAGCCCGCACGAAACCCCTGTCGCCCGGAATCCTTTAGGCGCTGTCACACCGCCGTCTACCGGTTCAATATCGTCGAATAATTCGTCCGCCACACCCTTCTCCTTCAGCTTGTTAAATCAGCCCCTCCGTCTCCGGAAAACCGGACGTGAGGTTCATATTATGGAGCGCCTGTCCGGCAGCTCCTTTGATCAGGTTATCGATCACGGATACGATCACGAGATAACCCGTTTCCTTATCGTACTGCGCCCCGATCAGGCAGTAGTTCGTGTACGCCGCCCATTTAAGCTGGGGAAGCACATCCCGGTATACCTTCACGAACGGCATATCCCGGTAAAAGCTCTCCAGTTTATCCAGTACTTTATCCCTGATATCCTTATCGGACGCAACATAAATCGTACTGAGTATTCCCCGGTCTACCGGGAGCACGTGCGGGGTAAACGTGATCTTCACGGGCTTTCCCGCTGCCTTCGACAATTCCTGCGCGATTTCCGGCCTGTGCCGGTGCGTGCCGATATTGTAGGCGTAAAAGTTCTCGTTCATCTCGACAAACATCCGCTCGGAGACCGATTTCCGCCCGGCGCCGGATAATCCCGACTTCGAGTCCGCGATAAAAGTATCGGTATTTATCGTCCCATCCTTCAATAACGGTATCAACGGGAGCAAAATTCCCGTCGGATAGCACCCCGGGTTCGCGATCAGCTTCGCCTTCTTAATCTGTTCCGTGTATATCTCGGAAAGCCCGTACACCGCGCCGTTTACCAATTCAGGCGACGGGTGCGTAAAGTTATATACATTCTCGAATAACGTTATATCCTCGATCCGGTATGCCGCGCTCAGGTCGATCACCTTCGCCCCCGCGTCGAGGAACTTCGGCGCCGCTTTTGCGGACGCTTCATGCGGGAGGCAGAGGAATACGACGTCCGCCATCCCGTAAATCGACGGGTCTTCGGATGACAGGAACGTCCGGTCGAGATACCCCGTGAGGGACGGTTCGCCCGCGAGCACGGTCGTGCCCGCTTTGGTCTCCGACGTCAGGAATACGACTTCCGCGTACCGGTGCCGTTCGATCAGCTTGAGAAGTTCCATCCCGGAATACCCGGTCGCACCGCAAATTCCTACTTTGACCTTATCCATATTTATTCATCGCTCCCAGAATCGCTATCCTCTCCTGCATCCGAGACCGCGCGAGTGATCTGTATCTCGCCCTTCTGCTCCTTCGCGAGAAGTTCGCGTATTTGCTTATCCAGTATCCCCAGGAACTCCGGGTTGCCGGTCAGCGCCTTGACCACGCTCTCGCGGCCTTGGCCGATCCGGTCGTCGCCGTGGAAGTACCATGTCCCCTTGCGCTGGATGATATTCAAATCCATTGCGGCGTTCACCAGACAACTCGCCTTGGAGATGCCCTCGCCGAATATGATCTCGAACTCGGCTACTTTGAACGGCGCCGCGAGCTTGTTCTTTACTACCTTCGCGCGCACGAGATTCCCGTACACCTCGTCGCCGCGCTTCAGCACGTCCTTCTTCCGTATCTCGATACGCACGGTCGAGTAGAACTTCAGCGCCATACCGCCGGTAGTGGTCTCGGGGTTACCGTACATCACGCCGATCTTCATGCGAATCTGGTTGATGAACACGAGCGCGCACTGGGATTTATTGATGATGGCGGTGAGTTTGCGGAGCGCCTGACTCATCAGCCGGGCCTGCATCCCCATCACCGCGTCGCCCATATTGCCTTCTATCTCGCTCTTCGGCACCAGCGCGGCGACCGAGTCCACCACGATCAGGTTGACCGCCCCGCTCCGCACCAGCGACTCGACTATCTCGAGCGCCTGTTCGCCGGTATCGGGCTGGGAGAGCAGGAGATTATCGATATCCACTCCGATCGCCCGCGCATACTGCGCATCGAGCGCGTGCTCGGCGTCGATAAACGCCGCAGTCCCGCCCTGTTTCTGGCATTCGGCGATTATGTTGAGGGTCAGGGTCGTCTTTCCCGACGCTTCGGGGCCGTATATCTCGGATACCCGTCCGTAAGGGATGCCGCCGATCCCGAGCGCGAGGTCGAGAGTGAGCGCACCTGTCGGTATCACCGGGTAATTATCGACCTTGGGCTTGTCGCCCAAGCGGATAATGGCGCCCTTCCCGAATTGTTTTTCGATCTGACTGATCGCAAGCTGTAACGCTTTTTCCTTTTCCTTGTCAGCAAGTTCTGCCATAGCTTTCCCCATCCCGTAATGTCTTTTGCTTTATTATATTACGGGGATGGGAATTACTCAAGTAAATGAAGGCATAAGCCGGCCGATATGCAGTAATGTAAATAATGAAAGCGGGGAAATCTTGATGCAATAATGGAATTTGATGCTATGGAATATTCGTAACCTTATTTCCCGAGGCGGTCGCCGCGTCCATGAAGGCCGGGACATTAATATTCGTCCACCCGTTGTTACATAAAATATACGCATTTCCCGTGTACTCTTTATAGATCGAGGAAAGAGTATTGGTGATAAACGTGTTGCCGACGAGGTAATGCCCCGCCGCATCGGAAATACCCTCCTGGATTGCCAGCTCGTTTCCGCTCCCGCCGATTAGGCAATTCGACAGCATAAAACCCGTAATTCCATTATTTACAAGATAAATCACATTTGAACCGGAATTATTGGTGATAATACAGGATAAAACTTTTATACCAGAATTTGCAACATAAATCGCCGCCGCAAAATTGGTTGCTATATTTCCTGAAATATTTATATTCGACATTGTAGTATCTATCGAATCCACAATAGCTACCCCTCCACCTATTGTGGATTTATTATACATTATAGAACCCTTTAACGTGTTCCTTGAGGAAGAATTTAAACTGAACCCACCACCACCACTCTTCGCAGAATTATTTAATACCGAACAATTAAATACATTATCTGATGAAAAAGCAACAACAGCTAGTCCTCCTCCACCTGTTAGTGAAAAATTATTACTAATTATACCGTTTATCGTATTGTATGACGAACTCTGAAAATAATACCCGCCGCCAGCCAATGCAGCATTATTATTAAATACACTGCAATTAAAGAGATTTTGACCTCCATAAACCCATACACCACCGCCATTTCCATGATCCGAATAATTACCCTGAATTAAACCATTAATGGTAGTGTAAGCAGTAGATATATTTAACCCACCCCCGTTACCATATGTACCATTATTCATAATTAAACAGTTTAAAATATTACCCCACCCAGAACATATTCTGATGCCACCGCCAGAATCAAAGCTATAATTCAATTCAACAAGTGAGTTTATAGTGTTATTATCACCACTTAAAAATATTCCTCCACCTTCAGAGTTAAAACTTATATTCCCCCTAATGTCGCCCAAAATCTGATTACCATTTCCTATAATATACATTCCTCCGCCAGACCCATAGCTTAAGTTACCTGATATTGTGCCTTCAATAATATTATAATTTCCGTTTATATACAATCCTCCACCCTCACCATATAATTTATAACATACATTATTCATAACATAACCTTTTATCAAATTATAACTTCCGCCTATAAAAATACCTCCGCCGTTTCCATCCAAAGTTGTACTATTTCCACAGACAATACTATATATAGTATTGTAATCCGATGCCATAATGTATATTCCGCCACCATCAGAATCCGAATTATTATTAATCACCGAACCGTGAATAATATTCCGATACGAAGAACTCAAAATAATTCCACCACCATTGTTTATCGCATAATTATTACTGATAACACAATTCGTAAATATATTATCTGTTGAACAAAAAATATATATTCCACCTCCATCTTTGTTTATTGAATCATTAATATTTGCGCTTCCCCCAGAAATAATAAACCCGTCGATTAGAATATTGCTCACATTATTCAGAAATATAACATGCTTATTGTTATCCCCAATATTATACCCATCCAGTAAGGAATAGCCGTTCCTGTTCACAAAGTTCGCGTCCCATCCCCCGATTAGCTTGAGGCCGCTATCAGTAATATTTATCCCGGCATAGTTATTGAATGCGCTGGTCGACATTAACCCGAATCCCGGCATATATTTCCCCTGCTCGACCCATACCGTATCGAATCCGTTGCTGACGGCCAAATTTATCGCTTTTTGAATCGTAAGCACCGCGTTATCTTTCGATAATCCGTTATTGATATCATTTCCCGTAGGGGATACGAAAATCAAATCTTTACACTCGATGATACGCTGATTGGTAGCAGAAACATTTCCCACCTTATCGATACTATAAATCCATATGTTATGAATCCCATATCCGAAAGTATACGAATGCTGCCATTCGGCGGAATACTGGGTGCATACCAGATTACTGACGGGAACGAAACTTGTACCGTTGGTGGAGATATAGACAGCCGAAACGGGCGAAAGCGTGCCTTCCGCCTGACCGCCGAAAGCCGCAATAACATTGGCTTTATATGTGGTATAATCCGTCGAAGGGATTGTTATCAGGGCAGTAGGTGCTATGGTATCGCGGATAAGTGTAAGTTTCTTCTGAGGTGACAACTCCCCGGTTCTTACTTTTCTACAACTAAGTATTACATTATTCGTTCCCGGTGTTAGACCATTAATACTAATACTCCATGGTGACTCTCCCGGATAATCACTGAGTTTCATATTTGTAGATGTACTGAGAATCATTGAAATGGTATATGCGTCCCGGGTACTGCTTTGAACAATTCCCCCAATGGTAACTGTTCCCGTACCGACCCACCAAACCGCGCCGTCGTTTGTAGGGGACGTGATATTCAGTATAAAATCGACTGCGGTAATTTGGATCTTTTCGGATGTTCCTGTTTTACCATTTCCAGAAACAGCTTCAACCCAAACCGTGAAGACACCGGTATGTTTTACAGATAATTCGCATGAAATATTTCCAAAGGCATCTAAGGATGTTTTAAAAACTTCGGTGGTATTACTGTCGCTGATATATACGGAAACCTCTGAAATATTATCCCCTGGTTTCACCGTTCCGGTAATCGTAAAATTAGTAAACACAGAATCATTATCGCTCGGTATAGAAATTTCCACAGCGGGTGAACCGATAATACTGAAGATATCTTTCGGTTCGAGCATTTCATTAAAAAGCGAACACGCTACAATAAAAATACCCAAAAAGGAAAAAGAAAATAAAAATTTAACCGCTTTCATATCACACCTCCAAAATATCTACCTGTATTAAATATTTTTACCAGGATAATTTCCGCGATATATTAATCTATTACTTATATTTTCAATATATTTTAGGCGTATTTAGTAATTGAGTCAAAATATGTACGTGCTTTCTTTATATTCCTGAAAATATCTTATATTCGTTCTACCGGGTATATTCATAGGCCAAAATAAAAACACCTCGGTACCAAATAAACATTACGTATCGGATCCGAAATATCTCCATCCTTTATATCGACCCATAAGAAATATTTCATTGACTGCGTTAAATATATGTGATAAAATTTCCCCGTCCGATTTTTATATATTAAACAGTGCAATTCTTCATCAATAATTACCTCGAAACAGGAGATCCCCATGAGAAAACCCGTGATAGCCTCAACAATATTCGTCTGTCTGCTAGCGCTTTTATCCTGCAAGGCCGCCGACGGTTCGGTCAAAAATACCGACGCCCCGTCGAAGGGCAAGGTCGTCAAGCCCGCGAAATTCGATAAGTATAAGGTCTATCCCGCGCCCGACCCCAAGCATCAATGCGCCGATTATACGGAGGTTATCCCGTATAAAGACCCCGGCTCGAAGCTGAAAAAGGACTGGTGGAAGACCGCCGTCTTTATCGAAATATTCGTCCGTTCGTACAAAGATTCCGACGGGGACGGCAAGGGCGACTTCAAGGGGCTGATCTCCAAGCTCGACTACCTGAAACAGCTCGGCATCGGCGGGATATGGCTTCTCCCGATTATGGAAAGCTCCGATAACGACCACGGATATCACACGATGGACTACCGCGCGGTGGAGAGCGACTACGGCACGATGGACGACTTCAGGACCCTGCTCGCGGAAGCCCACAAACGCGGCATCGGCATCATCATCGACTTCGTTATCAACCACGGCTCCGCGAAACTCCCCATGTTCATCGAGGCGTCCACCAACGTCAACGGGATGTACCGCGACTATTTCGTCTATACCAATATCAACCCCGGTAAATGGGTGCTGATGGGTAAAACCGACCTATGGTTCCAGTTCCCGTCGGGATACTTCTACGCAGGCTTCACCCCTGAAATACCCGACTGGAATTTCAGGAATCCCAACGTGCATAAATATATGGCGGATAACATCCGTTTCTGGCTGAACCTCGGAGTGGACGGTTACCGTCTGGACGCTGTAGCGCACCTGATCGAAAACGGCCCCAACGCTACCTATGCACAGCCTGAAAGCATCGAATATTTCACCGAGTTCCGCGAGATCGTAAACCATTACGCGAACCGTTTCACCATCTGCGAGGATGCCAATCCCGGTTATATGACCCCCGATAAGATGAACTCCGGATTTTCGTTCGGCCTGAACTACGAGATCATGAACTCGGTAGCAAACAGCAATCCCTATAACCTGCCGAACGCGGTATCCTTTTACTTAAATAGTCTCCCGCAGGGGGCGTTTTATGCCCACTTCCTGTCGAACCACGATTCGTTCGCCGGCCCCCGCGCGTTCACATGGCTGAACGGTATCCAGGCGAAATGCAAGCTCGCCGCGTCGGTCTATATGACTATCCCGGGTATCCCGTTCGTGTACTACGGCGAGGAGATCGGGATGGGGCATTTCACCAAGATGTGGGCGGAGTACGCGCTCCGCACGCCGATGCAGTGGGACTCATCCCCCAACTCCGGGTTCACCTCCGCCGTGAAACCGTACCGCCCGGTCAATACCAACTTCGCCGCGTTCAATGTCGAGACTGAGCTGCAAGACCCGAACTCCATCCTGTCGCATTATATCAAACTCATCAATATCCGTAACGCCAACCCGCTGATCGCGACCGGGGAGTACCAGTATGTCAAAACTTCCGACGGTAACCAGTATATGGCGCACGCGATTACCGGGAACAAGGAGGCCATTATCGTGGTACTGAACTTCTCCGGGGACGACGCCGATATCGCGCTCAATTTCAGCTATAACCCGTTCACCGAGGCCGGGATGAAGAACGGGGTGGATTTGTTTAACGGGAACGCGAAGATGCCCGATGTAACGAAGGAGAACCGTACGAGCTATCCGGTGAATGTCCCGGCGTATGGCCTCGCTCTATTAAAATTCAATTGGTAGCTCGGCCACAAGTGGCCTCGCCATATTAAAGTTCGATAAATAGATACTACCCTTGATTCCACGCTTTTCTCATAACGATACTTGGGTTCGCAGTACCTTGACATCCGTGTCACCGCGGGACTTCTCCTTCCTTGTCGCCCCGCTCCTTGACATCCGTGTTACTGCGGGACTTCTCCTTCCTTGTCGCCCCGCTCCTTGACTTCCGTGTCATCGCGGGACTTCTCCATCCTTGTCGCCCCGCTCCTTGACTTCCGTGTCATCGCGGGACTTCTCCATCCTTGTCGCCCCGCTCCTTGACTTCCGTGTCATCGCGGGACTTCTCCATCCTTGGAGTCGCCAAAACCTGAGAAATAGTGTATACTTATAGTATCAAAATACGGAGAGGCATAAATTATGACAATCATAGCGCGCGTCAACGGCGAGGACATCGACTCGAAGATGCTCGACGGCGCGGTATCGCGTTATATCGTCCAGCTTGAGGAGGACGAATCCTCGAATTTCGAACCGACCCCGCAGGGGATGAAGTTTATCCGCGCCGAGGCGCTCAAGTACCTGATCGAACGGGTCGCCCTGCTTCAGGTCGCGACTTCCGACGGATTTTCCGTCACCCATGACGAGGCGCACGCGCGGATGCGTCAGATTCGCGCCAAGTTCGACACCGACGCCGATTTCGCGAATAATCTCCTGATACTCGGGGTGGACACGGATAACGCTATCGACGAGATCGCGCGCGATATGCTCCTCGAGAAATACCTCGACGCGATCTATAGCCGGACTATCGAGCTTTCCGACGAGGCTCTCAGACGGTACTTCGAGGAGAACCAGTCGCGGATGAAACAACCCGACCTGTACACGTTTTACGAGGTCATGGTTTCCAGTCCCGCGCAGGTCAACACCGCCGCGCTCATTTTCTCGAACTCAAGGGACGTCGGCGAGATCGAGGAGAAGATCAAGGCGATCGACGGGGAATTCCGGCATGAGGCGGACTTTCCGTCGTTCCAGCTTCCCGAGGAGGTTTACAACGTCCTTTCCGACCTCGAAGAAGGCAAGGTCGGCACGATGGTGATCGACGATCATTCGATTATGATATATAAACTGATCCGCCGCATGAACGGGAAAAGCTTCGCGTTCGACGAGATCAAGGATTCGCTGCGGAGTTTTATGAACGAGAGCGGGCGAAAGACGATTTATGCCGATCTCGTCAGTAAGCTGATGGAAACCGCTAAGGTCGAATATATCGCCACGGAATATTTGGAAGGAAAATGAAAGCCCTCGACTGGATATCCCTCGCCCTGATCATACTGGCCGGCGCCGCGGGAATTGTCTACAGTCTCGGCGGGCCGAAGGGCTCGAGCGTGACAGTCTCCACGCCGAAAGGGACTTATACCTACTCCCTTTCCGTGAACCGCGCGGTGGAACTCCCCGGCGAGATCGGGAATTTCGTGATGGAGATCGCCGACGGTAAGGTTCGGATCGGGAAATCGCCGTGCCCCCATCAGGTCTGCGTGCGGAAGGGATGGTGCTCGATTACGGGCGACAGCATCATCTGTATCCCGAACAAGGTGATTATCAAGATCGACGGGGGCGGGAATGGCGTCGACGCAATTAGCGAATGATATCCGCGGCTACGGCGGACTTTCCCCCGAACGCAAACTTTACCTGATCGCGTTCCTGACCGCGCTGTCGGGAATCCTCGCGGTCGCGGACAGTTTCCTGCCCAAGCCTATCCCGTTCGCGAAACTCGGCCTCGCCAATCTCGTCACAGTCTACCTGATCGCGGAGAAGCGTTACAGTCTCGCGTTCCAGACCGCGTTATACCGGACGATCGCGGCGGGTTTCGTGCTGGGGACATTCCTCTCGTACACCTATCTCCTGAGCCTGTCAAGCTCGCTCGCGTCGGTAGGGATGATGGCGCTTTTATCGAAGGCCGGGGGGAAACGGATGTCCGAGGCGGGGCTTTCGGTCTGGGGCTCGTTCGCGAGCGCCATCGCGCAGGGCGCGGTGGTGGGGATATTCTACGGGTTCGACCGGGGACTCCTGATGATGGTGTCGATCTTCGTGCTGATCGGGGCGGCCACGGGCTTCCTGATCGGCGTAGGGGTACGGCATTACCGCCGCGCCGAAACAGTCCAATGATACACGGTGAATTCCGAAATAAGGTGTGCAGATAATGAAATTTCTCGAAGACCTCATCGCATCGTTCTACTTCTGGCTGATTACCGCGCTCGTAGTGGCGGCGGTTCCGACTATCGCGATCATGGTCGCGCGCCGCGGGAAGACCCCGAAATTCCCGCCGGTAAAGCCGTCCCGAAAGCGGAAACAGTCCAAAGCTAAGGGATTCCATTTCGCGGACCTTTTCCCGAAGCCCGGCGGAGGCAAGAAAAAGGGCGGGAGTTTTTCCGAGAAGATCGGCCAGCAGGTGGTCGACTGGATGATCGACGTCAGCCGTTCGGTCAGCCGCGAGAAACTCCGCGAGCTCCTGTCGAAGATCACCAAGGAATGCAACCGCCTCAGCGCCCTGCCGCTGCCCGACGAGAACAAGCGCATTATCTCGACCGTCCTCATCTGGTCGAACAATTTCGATATCGAGAAGCATGTTAACGAGATGACGCTGTTCCATAACTCCACGCAGATCGTGTACGACTCCCAGAAGCGCGACTTCAAGCTGATGATCGTGAGAGATGCCTAACACCCTGAGGGTGGGCAATCCCATTACCACCGAATAATCACCTTTCCGCCACGCGCCTGCGACCGAACGTCATCCCGAGCTTGTCGAGGGACTGCGCGACGACCAGCAGAACAATTTACATATTTTTTGTGGCTCTTTTTCTTGGCTTTTTGATCTGCGATTTGAGAAGTCATCATATTGAAAAAATAAACAAAGGCTACGCCGAATAACAAGAATAGAATTACATCATGCGATATTATAATCCATCTAGTTGTATCACATTTTGCAACTATACTATTTCTATACAAATACTTTGTCAATTCTACAACACAATATGAATTTCGTACATATTCGCGGTTCCGCCCGGTGTTCCCTTTCTACTTTTTACTTTCCATTTGTCACTTCACTTGATATTTCCCGGATTATGCCGATAATCCCCGTAGGACTCGCATTTTCAGGTCGTTTGTGGTATAATATATACTGGCACAGTTATCACAACTGACTCTATGGAGGTCTTTGTCAATGGAAGCAGGGAAGAAAATATTTTTTATCGGTATAGGCGGGGTCGGGATGTCCGCGCTCGCGGTGATTCTCCGTGAACGGGGTTTCGACATATCCGGCTCGGACCGTTACGAATCCGATATGACCGTGCGTCTCCGCGATAAGGGGATAGATGTGCGGATCGGGCATGACGCGTCGAATATCACCGACGATATAGATACAGTCGTATATACCAACGCGGTATCGCAGGACAACCCGGAATTACAGCGCGCGATGGAGCTGGGCAAGAAGGTGATGGAACGCGCGGCGATGCTCCAGTTCGTCGGGTCGACCAAGTACTCGATCGGCATCTCCGGCACCCACGGGAAAACTACCACCACTTCGATGGTATCCCGGATATTCCTGCATGCCGGGCTCGAACCGTCCCTCGCTGTCGGCGGCGTGCTCCCCGAGATACAGGGGTCGGGCTACGAGGGGAACGGCAAGTACTGCATCTACGAGGCCTGCGAGGCGTTCGCGTCCATGATGCACCTGCACCCGGATGTCGCGGTCATCACCAATATCGACGGCGACCATCTCGATTATTATGGAAGCATGGAAAATATCCGCAAGATGTTCGTGCGTTATCTGCAGGAGAATATCCCGCCGCACGGCATAGTTATCTATAACCTCGACGACCGCAACCTGCGGAATGTCGTGAAGATCGCCGAGCCCCGGAACACGATTTCCATCGGCATCCGGCATAAAGAAGCGGATTTTACCGCTGAAAATATCGAGCTCGACAGTTACTCGTCGACATTCACCGTGAAACTCCACGGCAAGGTGCTCGGCGAATACTATGTCAACGTACCGGGCATGCATAACGTTTATAACTCGATGCTCGCGATCGTGACGGCGCATATTAACGGGCTTCCCGGCGAGAAGGTGCGGGAGAGTCTAGCGACCTTCCGTAACGCCAACCGCCGTTTCCAGGTCAAGCATACCGACGAGCATCTGACGGTGATCGACGATTACGCGCATCACCCGTCGGAAATACGCGCGACCCTGTCGGCGGCGAGGAAATTGTCCGATAAGCAGAACGCCCAACTGATCGCGGTGTTCCAGCCGCACCTGTACTCGCGCACCGAGCATTTCTATAAGGACTTCGCGAAGTCGCTGGCGGAAGCCGACCGTGTCGTGCTGACCGAGATATACGCCGCGCGCGAGGAAAATGTCCATAATATTTCGACGAAAATCATTTACGATGAAATCATAAAGATCATGGGCGCGGATAACGTGCTGTACCTGAAGGATTTGGATGACGCCGCGGGCGCTCTGCGTCCGTATCTTGACGCCGATTCCATCGTGATAACATTAGGAGCGGGAGATGTCTGGAAAGTTTCTGAAATGTTCGGTCATAGCTGCGCTTAGTATCTGTATTACCGCGGGAGTGTTCGCGGCGAGCGGGGTCAATCTGCCCCCTAAGCCGGAGTTTCAGGTGAACGGGTTCCGTCTGCTGACCGCCGACAAGAATCAGATCATCGGCCTGCGTTTTAAGGGCATGGGCGACTGGCTCATGCATAAAAAAGCCTACTCTACCGCGATCAAGTATTACGAGAACGCCACCCAGTACCTTCCCAACGAGGCGGATATCTTCTTTAATCTGGGCGAAATCTACTTCCGCGAGGGCGTTTATAACCTTTCGGAAAAGTATTACAAAATCGCCGCCGATAAATATATGCTGCCTGAGAACGCCGGTAAGACGAAGGAGCGTTACTATATGTCGCTCATCATGCGGGCGATCTCGCTCAAGCTCAAGGGCGATGTGATGCAGGCGGAGCAGATGACGATGGATATCGACAAGCTGGAAGCGGAGATACAGTCCAAATATCCCGCGGCTTATACGAAATTGAAGCTATTATATAACGAGGTTTGGGGAAAATACGGTAAAGAAGCGAAGTTTTAGCCGGAGGTTGTTTTGTCTCCATTGACCCTGATCATCATCATTGTTTGGGTGCTGACAGTATCCGTCCTGATCGCGATTTTCGTGCATAATATGCAGAAAAAGAAACAGGGCAAGACCTTCTCGAAGGAGTTCAACCATCTCGCGTTGTCGGTCGGCCTGTCCAAGAACGACATCAAGGATATCAAGGACATCCTCGTGAAGTCCGGCATATCCAAACCGTACCTGATCTTCTCCGACGCCAATCTCCTCGAAAAAGTCATCCTCGAAAATATCGCGGCTATCGAGAAGCTGAACCTTCCCCCAGAGGATAAGGAAAAACGCATCCTCGCGCTCTTCGAGATCAAACGTAAAATATTTAACCATTACCATAGTATGCGCGAGGGCCTCCGCAGTACGATGGAGATCGAGGCGAACCAGCTCCTTTCCATGAAAGTCGGCAGTCTCGGTAAATTCTACACCATCCTCATTATGAACGACCGGAAGAACCTGATCTGTTCGATGCCCGAGATCAAGGAACCGTTCGCCCTCGAGTGGAAGGACAAGCCGGTCGAGATCTACTTCTGGCGTTACAACGACGCAGGATATATCTTCAAGAGCACTATCGAGAATGTCGTCAATAATAAACGTTTGCAGTCGCTCCTGATCGCGCACACGACCGATATCAAACGTATCCAGCGCCGGGAATACCCCCGCCGGAAGGCGCGTTTCAACTGTAAATTCTTCAAATTCAGCATCACCACGTCCGAACAGGGAAAACCCGTGGCGCTCCTCGGCAAGACCCACTTCGGGGTCGTGATCGACCTCAGCCCCGGCGGCGCATCGATCATGTCCGACGAGGTACCGAAGAAGAACAGCAATATCAAGCTCGACTTCTCTATCGGCGAGGAAAGCTATATCGCCTACGGGACTGTGATGAACGTCGTCCGCAAGAAAAACATGTACATCGTCCACATCCAGTTCCACCGCATGAGCGACCGCGTGAAAAACACCATCTATAGGTACGTGTATAACTACATCTAAGTACTGCGTACCCCATTCCCGATACCAAACAGATGTATCCTATCAGGATATAGCCCGTGATGAAATGGTGATTGCGCCCTTCAATCTTAGTACTGCGCGACCCCCACGGAGGGGTGAAGTGCCGAGCGGAGACAGTTTGCATTCACGCGAAGCGTGGATGGGATGTCACAGCCGGCGGGCTAATCCCGATACCGCGCTCATGCATCCTATCAGCATATAGCCCGTGGTGAAAGTCATTGCGAACCGTGAGCGCAGTCGAACGGTGAAGCAATCTTCCCTATCAATTAACAACCCTTGTCACCCTGAGCGCAGTCGAAGGGCGCGGCTTACCTCTTTCCCTCGACAGTGGTTCGGCTACGCTCACCATCCGTACGGGATGACGTCTCTGTCTCCCATCACTGGGTACTGCGTACCCTAACCCCGACACCAAACTGATGCATTCTATCAGAATATAGCCCGCGACGGCGGCTTCTGCTGAAACCTTCATCACGGGCTATCTTAATATATCGGTAGTTAGCTTCATATCGGGACTAGTGTACGCAGTACCTACTCCAGTTTGAAGTTCAGCGTCAGGCGTACCTCGACGGGCTGATTCATCCCGTTAATCTTCGCCGGGACGAACTTCGCGCAGAATACCGCGTTCGACGCGGACTGCGATAGCGACGCATGCGGGGACGACTCGATCTTCACCATGCGCACTATCCCGTTCTCGTCGATATCCGCGAGCAGTACGACCTTTCCCTCGATCCCGAGCTTCCGCGCTTCGGGCGGGTACGGCGGGTCGATATCCCCGATCGCGGACGGCATGGAGTCGACCATATAGAACGGGTAGAAGTTGGTCGGGCCGGACGGATAGACGTTCTGGGTCTTCGTGACATTAGTCTCGATTACCTTCTGCTTCACTTCCTGGATATCCCCCGCGGATTCGGCGATCACCGACTGCGGCTGGAAATCCTGTATCCTGATAATATTGATCGCCACAGGCTGCGAACCCTTACTGCCCATCCGTATCTGGAACACGAAAATGAGCACGAGATGGAATACCGCCGAACCGATCAGCCATTTAATGCCCATCGGGGGCCTCCTTCTCCGCCTTCGTCTTGGCGATAAACGCCGCGTCGATAGGCCCGTTTTTGCGCAGAGTGTTCAGGAGCTGGTCGATCGCGTCATACTCGGTATCGACATCGCCGACCACCTGGAGGATAGCCTCCGGGAAGAGGCTCGCGTGCTTGTCGTACAGGAACGAAATCTCGCTCAGGTTCTTTTCCTCGCCCTTGTAGTAGTAGAACCCGTCCCTGTCCACGAACACGGTAAACACCTGATCCTGCGATATCGACGAGGTATACACGACCGAGGGAACGTTCAGTTTCAGCTTCTGGCTCTGGTCGAGCGCGGACACCACCATCAGGAATATCAGCAGGAGGAACGCGATATCCGACATCGCGGCCACGGGGATATTGATATGGGAAAATGTTTTTCTCAGTTTCATTTTTCCATCCTTACCGAGATATTCGCCCCGCTCGCGGGGATCAGCCCGATGAAATCAAGGACGTGCTGGTACTTCACGCCCTTCCGTACCTCGATCAGGAGATTCGGCCTGTTCAGCGCGAGTATCGCGTCGGCCAACCCCTGTAATTCGGTCTTTTTCCCGTTAATCAGGTAGGCGTCCTGCGTAATCAGCACCTTGTCGATCTGCTCCATGCTGACTGTTTTTACGGTATCGGTCTTTTTCGGCATATCGAGTTTCAGTCCGGTCTTGAGCGCGAACGACGTCGTAATCACGAAAAAGATAATTAAAAGGAACGCGATATCGGACTGGCTGGAAGTGGGTATTTCCGTACTGACCCGCTTCCCGCCTATTTTTAGCCGTTTCATATTAAATCACCAGTTTTTCTATCAGATTCTCGCCCGCGTCGATGGTTTTACAGGTAAAATTCTCCACCTTGTTCACGAACATACTATAGAAGAAGTTCAGGACGATGGCGATCACAAGACCCACTTCGGTGGTAATGAGCGCCTCATAGATACCCTTCGCCACCAGGCTAACCGAGACCTGCTCGGCGAACGAAATAGTGCGGAACGCGAAAATCATACCCGACACGGTTCCGAGGAATCCCACAAGCGGGGCGAGATTGATCAGGGTATTGATGATGACGAAGCCCTTCTGGAGATTCAGGATATGGATATTGAGCGAGGCTTCGAGAACTTCGTCGAGCTCCGTGATGGATTTCCTGGTATCGGAAAGACGCAATACCTCGCGGAGCACGTCTCCGAGCCGCGACGGGTTTTGCTCGATATATTTTTTAATATCGTCGACACTCCCGCCGTTCTTGCACATCGCGAAAAGTTTATCGTCGCTGACTTTCCTGCGGAGATAGAAGAACGCGCGTTCCATCAGGTACGCCATGCCGAGCACCGAGAAAATAAGGAGCGGCCACATGAAAATACCGCCCATATCCATGAACTCCTTGATATTGAAGCTGGACTTTTCGGGCTGCATAGCGGCGGCGGGGTTTTCTCCCGCTTCGCTATTGCTGACAACACTCGCGGCCGGGGCGTTGGTCGCCCCGAGCGCTAACGGCGCCGCTATAAACAATCCGAGCATGATAATCGCTTTCTTTTTCATCGTTATTTACCTCTTAGTATTATTTAGAACTTTATCTGCATTCCGCCGAGGAACGTGAACGGCAGGTCTTTTATCGCCGTTTTCTGGAGCGCGTTATCCTTGACGATATAGGTATAATCCACTATGTTATCCCAGTTCAGCAGGTTGCCGAACGAGAAGTAGCTGGATGTCTCGAAGTCGTGTATCCCGAACGCATGCAGTATCGAGAACAACGAGTACGGCATGGATATTTTCAGGCTGATATTCAACTGCGCGGGAGTCCATTCGCTGTCATACGCGCCATAGAACATCAGGTACTTATTATACACATCGACGCCGTTAGTGACTGCCAGGGTCGAGAAGTTGGTGACCGGTGTGTAGGGCTTGCCGCTCATCACGCGGATATCGACGCTGAGTTTCCAATCCTTCAGGAAGTTGAGGCCGGGAGTGACATCGTTCGTGCGATAGGTAAACTCGGCGATAGCGGAAACCGTGTGATTCCTGACATAGTCCGGTACGAACCATTCGTCCTGCGGGGTCATATAATGCTGGGATATGTTCTCGGGAGAACGGTTGGTTATTTTCTCCATCGCGTTGATATAGGTATAGGATACCCACCCGTTGAACCAGTCGTTCTTCGCCGCTTTCTTCTGGAGATAAACATCGAACCCGTATGCGTCCCGGATACCGGCGTTATTCAGCTTGGTTACCACATCCTGTTCTACAATGTTATAATAATGCTTGAAGAACCCTTCCGCGCGGAACGAGTAGTCCGCGTTCTCGAAGTCGATGCCCGCGATAGTCTGGTAATTTTTTACATCCTTGATTGCATTGTTCATCATCACATTGTTCAACTGGGTCGGGAACTGGTTCGCGAGGGAGCCCCTGACAAATATATCCCAATACTTTGTCATCTCGAACTTCAATCCTACAAGCGGGTTGATATTATAAAGCACGTCGGTAGCATTGCCGTCTTTGATGGACGCCTTAAAGATCTCTCCTCTCACGCCGGCCTGAACGATAAAACTATCGAACAGTTCGATATCGTCCATCACGTACGCCGAACCGTACCAGAGGTAGATATTCGAGTACGTCTCGTGACCGCTGTAGATATTCGTCCAGTTCATCGCATAGTCCAGGATATACTGGTCGATATTCATATCCAGATCGCCGGTGAAGCCCATAATTAATCCGCCCAGTTTGATCCGGTGATGTTCCGCTGAATTAATATACCCGTTAACGCCGACCTGCCCGGAGTACTCGTTATCGATTTCCTTCACCTGGATCGATATATCCTGAGAATAATTCACGTCCTGCCGCAGATAGGTAAAACCGCCGAAAAGATCGATCTGGTCGCCCGCGTCCGACTTGGACGAATAATTGACGGACGCTATCAGATTATAGGTTAGGTAATGGAAGCTCCCCCCGTCCTGATTAGGCCCGGCGTTATCGGAAGTTAGCTGCATATCCATCCCCTCGATAGAGCCGAAAAGGTCGAAATAGAGCTTTTCGTTCTTATTGAACGTGTGGGTGTACTTTAAAAGTCCGTCCCAGAAATAGGGATACTGGACGCCTGCCTGTCCCCCGTTCGCGATAAAATCGTAGAACGTCCTGCGGATGTCGAACAGGAACGAGTCCTTATCGCTTAACGGTCCTTCCAGCATGATTTCCATAGTCGCCGCGGAAAAATCGAACATTCCGCCGAACGCGTTGGTTTTACCGTCCTTACTTTTTACTTCGATCACGCCGGACAGACCCTGCCCGTATACGGACGGGAAAGCCGCGGTGTATAATTCGATATGCTCCACCCAGAGCGGGTTAAATATGGATATTCTACCGCCCCAGCGATAGGGAGAAATGACGAACATATTATCGAACGACGAGATGGTTTCCCAGAACGTTCCGCCCTGGATATACATCCGGCTGTCGAAACTGCTTCCGCTGGTCGCGACACCCGGCATCGCCTGAAGCGTCTTTACCACATCGTTGACAAACCCCTGAGTGGTCTCCTTGATCTGTTCGCCGGTAATTTTCGTCTTACTGATGGCCTCGCCTTTATTGGCCTTGCCGTACACGGTGATCTCGCCGAGGTTATAAGTCCCGCTGGAGATGACCAGATCGACCGACATATCGCCGTTCACGGCGACCGCCTGTTTCTTCTTATGATAGCCCTCGGCGGCGGCGATCATCGTATAAATCCCGTTCGTCACTTCGACCGTGATTTCAGGGCCGGCCGACGTATTGAAAAGCAGGTTCAGTTCCATAATGGAAACCGCCGCGTTCGGCACAGGCCTGTTCTGACTGTCGACCACATGGATTTTCAGCGCCGCTGAAAACAGGCTGATCTTCGCCAGCCCTAAAAGAAGCATCACACACGCAAACTTTTTCACTCTATCCTCCAAAATTTTGATATGCTTATTAAACAACCCCGTCGGTTTGGGTCTTATGATAAATATAGAAGCACAATAGCAATTCCGTGTCACTGCGATACCGCGCCAGAATTATTTTTAAAGCGCGGGAGAAGCAGTCTATTCAATCATTTACTGATATTAAAACAGATTGCTTCGGCTATGGTTCGTCAAGCTCACTATGACGCCTCGCCTGTCTACCTTCATAGAAGGCAGGCAATGACAATATTTGCCAATTCCACAGTTGGGTACTGCTTATTAAACAAAAAGTTTATCGTAATATGTTACTTTCAATCGAAGAATTCAGAATCTTTCCCGTTCCCCGCACTCTATCCGGCGAGATAAATACTTGATAATCATGCCGAGGCGCATTACAATATGGGCGAAACTAAAAAATCGGGAGATGTCTATGAAACCTGCCGTTATCGCGAAAATAAGCGTGATCCTTCTACTGGTCATCGTTGTGGTGATTCTAATCCTGCAAAACCTGACTCCCGCGCCGCTGAATTTCCTGTTCTTCCAGGCACAGTCCGTGCCTGTGATCGTCATCATCCTCGTCACCCTCGTAATCGGTTATGCAATAGGCCTATTAAGCTACCGTCTGCTGTTCGGCGCATCGCTCAAACAGGAAAAAGAGGAAGCCCAAGCAAAACCGTCCCCTAAGAAGAAGGTGTCCGAGGAAACTAAGGAAAACTTCGATCCCGATGCTACCGAGCCCGCGCCGGCGGATAAGAAGAAACGGAAATAATCCGTAATATGCCTAAATCGAAAAGTTTATTTGTCTGCGGGGAATGCGGGTATAAAACCTCGAAATGGCTGGGGAAATGCCCGCAATGCGGAGAGTGGAATACCTTCATCGAGGAAATCGAATCGTCCGAACCCGCGCATCATCCGGCCGCCGTATCCGTTATTCATCCTATCCCCATCGGCGAGGTCGAATACTCGGAAAGTTCCCGTATATTCACGAAAATAGACGAGCTTGACCGCGCGCTCGGGGGAATTGTCCCCGGGCAGGCCGTCCTCGTATCGGGCGAGCCGGGTATCGGGAAATCCACCCTGCTCCTCCAGACTGCCGGGGCTCTCGCGGTCAACCATACCGTATTCTACGTCAACGGCGAGGAGTCGAACCCGCAGGTAAAATCCCGAGCGTCGCGTCTCGGCCTGCAATCCAAGACCATGTACCTTTTCAACGAGAACAATCTCGACAGTATTATCGCGCGGGTTTCCGCCGATAAGCCGGACTTCCTGTTCGTCGATTCGCTCCAGACCCTCTACTCGCCGCGTTACGCGTCCCTGCCGGGCAGCGTCCTTCAGGTGCGGGAGTGCGCCCATGAGCTGATCTCGCTCTCGAAGGGGCTGGGCATCCCGGTGTTCCTCGTGAGCCATATCACTAAGGGCGGGGATATCGCCGGCCCGAAAATAGTCGAGCATCTGGTCGACACCGTACTCTATATAGAAACCGACACGCGCGGGTATTACCGTATCCTGCGCCCGCTGAAGAATAGATTTTTTACCACCGAGGAGGTGGGGTTTTTCACCATGGGGGAGAACGGACTTGCGGGGATCGAGGATATTTCCACCGCGTTCACATCCATCCATAGCGGCGCGGTGAACGGGGTGTCCGTATTCCCGATGATCGAGGGGAACCGCGTGTTCCCGGTGGAGATTCAGGGTTTATGCGTCGCGTCGCAGTTCAGCTATCCCCGCCGCGCGGCCGACGGGATCGACCTGAACCGGCTCTATATGCTCGCGGCGATTATGGAGAAACGTCTGGGCGCAAACCTTGCCGCGTCGGATTTATATGTGAATATCACAGGCGGGTTGACTATCGACGATCCCGCGCTCGACCTCGCGGTCATTTTCGCGGTCTATTCGTCGCTCAAGGATAAGCCCGTATCGCTGGATACGATCGTATTCGGGGAGGCCGGGTTGACCGGCGAGGTGCGCCCGGTGTTCAGGATGGAGAAACGGCTGGCTGAGGCGAAACGCCTCGGGTTCAAGCGCGCGGTGGCGCCGTATCAGCAGAAGGGGATCAAGCCGCCCGACGGGATAACCGTACTGCCGGTAAAGAGTATCGACGAGGGTATCGCGCTAATCGGATGAATCAAATCTAAATCATAGATGCTTTTTTACTTTTACTACGATTATTATTACTACTACAACAATAGCAATAATAATCACAGCAGTTACAACTGAACTTACCGTATCTTGAATAGATTGCATAGCATTTGTAACATTATCAAGAAATTTATTCATAATTTCTCCTTTTTTATTATTTACGGTTATAACATCTTTATACTACTATATCAAGGTTATATAATTATTATATAGAAATATTTATCTTCTATTCTTTTCCGCGTAAATCCGTCCAATCCGTGAAACCAGTGTGAAATTTTATGGGTCGATAAGAATAGAGTATGGTTTTAAAAACTCATTGCAACTCCTAAAAAAGACAATCTTCATTTCTTTCTGAACGGCCAGAAAGAAATGAAGCAAAGAACCCCGCACAAGAATGCGGGACAAGCGAGCCGCCGCGCAAATAAAGCTTATAAGAAGTTCCGGGAAATCCGAGTCGGGCGTAACTCGCAAGCATGTTCCGTGCGAAGCGAAAGCAGGCCTACGTCGGACATACGCCCTTGTTCGGATTTCCCGGTAGTAAGAAGCGCTTTAAAGTGCGCGGACAGAACAACCGAAAGGCATAATTCTTTAGTAATTTTATATTTGGCTGTTCACCCCCGCCGCTGTGAGGCGACTTTTGCTAAGCGAAACGGAAAGAAACGCCGTTTGTTCGAGCCTTGATCTATCTCGCATCAGTGATTTCTCCCGCGGCGAGTTACGGCGTTTCCCGTTTCGCGCCCCTCTGCTTGAGAGCGTCATCCCGGCGGGAAACCTCTTTCTTTCGTTCTTTCTTTCTGGGTTCGCAGAAAGAAAGAACAATGGCTTTTTATGTTCAAAAGGAGTTTTTGGAATCCCCTAGAGTATCATTGCTAAAATGGTTCGACGAGGGCATCGCGCTAATCGGATGATTTCTTTCCGCGGCGGACTATCGCGACAATGACGATTATTACAATGATCGCCGCAAATATGACCCCGACGCCCATGAGAAGTTCCGGCAATCCTTCGAATATCCCAAACATAACTACCCCTCGGTAAGAAATAGAATTCTATATGCGATCAGTCTTTTTTGCGCTTTGCCCTGACGACAATAACAACCGCAGCCGTTATGACGATCACCCCGGCAATAATTGAGATAACCAGAATCCGATTGGCATTGAAAAATTCGATAAACATGGCAGTAAAACTTGTCATATACACCTCGTATAAATAAAAGCCCCCCGGAAGGGCTTGTCGATAAACTGTTTTATGTCATTGCGAGGCGTCATGGTGAGCACTTGTCCCGCGTTCAGCGGGATGTCGAACCATAGCCGAAGCAATCTATTTTAATACCATCTAAGGAATAAAATAGACTGCTTCACCCCGCGTAGCAAAAAATACTGCACCGCGGGGTATCGCAGTGACAGAAAAAGATTGAATTTCTTTGTTCATCAACAAACCCGGAAACGGGAGGCTTTAAATAATAGTTATGCTTAGATGTTATTGAGCTTGCTCATTTCTGCGTTCGCTTTATCCTTGGTTTCCTTGCCCGCGGTCGGGTCGCTCACCACGTCCTTAAATTTTTTCATCGCCGCGCCCTTATAGGTCTCGATATCCTCGGGGGTAAAACCGTACTTCGGCTCCTTGATGTTCTCCTTGAGGAACTTCGCCACCAGCGCAAGAGCCTTGCCGGAATCGAGTTTGGTCAACGCCGTCGGGTTGGATTTTTCAGCGCTAAGCGCCGCCTTGAGCACCGCGATCACATTCTTATAGGCCGTATCGTCGAATTTATCCTTGACCGTGTTCTGCGGCTGAACCACCGCGTTCGTTTTACCAACCGTGGTATTGGTCTGTCCGCCGTCACCCGGTTTAACCGCGGTACCGCCGCAGGAGACAAGCGCCACCCCCACAGCCGCCATGAATAGTATAGACATCGTAAATTTTTTCATTGTTTCCTCCTATTTATCTTTCCACTTGATCGCCTTAATCGCGTTCCACGCGGCGGTTATAGTCGCCTGGGCGTGATTACGTTTCACCACAATATTCAGGAGCGCCGAAAACGAACTGGGCTGACCGGAAATCTTGAGAATATTCACCAGTTCCAACGCGATCATATCGCTCTGGTACGACTTGTTATCTTCTTCTTTGTATTTGCTCTGGTCGTAGGCGAATAAGAGAAGATCGTTGATCGCATCGATAACCGTAGCGTCGTTTTCCTTGACATAAGCGTCCTTCAGATAGGCTACCGCCTTCTTTTGCTCGGAGATCGGATTGTTCAGATCGAGCAAGGTACGGTACGCCTGATTGACCGCATCGGTTAATTTGACATTGAGTTTATCACCCGCGAAGCCTGAGACGGATAGCAGCGCCAGAAAAACCGCGGTAAATGCCCGGACCATCGATTTACCCCTTTACCACTGAATCTTTTCCATCGCGGCCCACGCGGCCTGAATCGTCTGGAAGCGGTGATTCTGCAGGGTGACTACCTGTAGGAGGGCCGGGAACGCGCGGGGATCGCCGATATCTCCTAACGCGGTGATAATCGCTTCCACGACCATATCGTCGGCAACCATCTTCTGATTATCCTCGCGGAAGTTCGCGTAGTTCAGCTCATTTTTAACCATATTTACCAGTTTGGGAACCATGTTCGGACTTCCGATCATCGCCAACCCTTTAGCGGCGGTCATGCGGACTTTCGTGTTATCGAACTTGTTCAGGATGTTGAAGTAGGTCGTCTCGAATTTTGGGTCTTTCGTTAGAATTATCGCGTCCAATGCCGTCTGAACCGCGTCGGGATGACAGAAATTCCCGAGCTTATCGGTTCGGATATCAAACTCGGTGATTTCCGCAAGCACCTTGTACTTCTCGTCGCTCGTGTGCTTGGCAATCATTTTAACAATGATTACCTGCTGGTCGCGGTCGGTCGTTTTAAAGAATTGGGCTTTCAGTGTTTCGAGGGACTGATTTCCCCCGCCGATTTTCAGATCCTCAGGGACATAATCGCTCGCGAATCCGTTCGCCGAAAACAACAATGCCGCAACAAAACCCATTACGAGATACTTTGCTCTCATAATAATCTCTCCTTAAACATATTTCCCCGAAACCTGTCTTCTAGCAGATATTATCTTATCGAAAACTATAGAAAAATCAAGAAAACGATTAAAAATTTGTTAAATATTTATACTTTTCATTATTTCAGACAATACTTCGCCTATCGTTTTCCCGTCAGTGTCGATTTTTACCGCGTCTACCGGAACAGTCAGCGGCGAATTTTCCCTTGTGATATCCTTTGTATCACGACTCTCGATCTCACTCTTTATTTTATTCAGCGAATCGTCGTCGATTTTATCGATAATGCCTTTATCGTATAACTGGTTCGCCCTGCGGCGGGCGCGTTCCGTGGGGCTCGCGTCGAGGTAAAACTTCCTGAAGGCTGCGGGGAACACCACCGTCCCCATATCCCGCCCCTCGCAGACATATTCGCCCTTCTCGGCAATCGCGCGCTGTAGCTCCACCAGCTTATCGCGCACCGGGCGCAGTTCCGATACGGAGGAGACGTTCCGATCGATATCCGGGCGGCGGATCATACCGGTGACATCCTCGCCGTTAATCATCACCCTCTTTTTATCGAAGGTAATACTTACATTCTTTAGTAGATTTCGCAATTCGTCATTTTCCCGGATGGGGAGATTGTTTTTCTGAATGAGATAGGTAACCGCGCGGTACATCGCGCCGGTATCGAGATAAGAAAAGCCGAGCTGCTCCGCCAAACGCCGGGAAAGGGTGCTTTTTCCGCTTCCCGCGGGTCCGTCGATCGTGATAATCACAGACTCTCCCGGAATTCCTTAGCCTGGCGAAGGTATTCGATCAATTCCTCGCGCTTGTTTTTTCGGATCATTTCGATAACGCTCTGGATCTCGCGCGAAAAATCGATCAGCGAACGCTCGACATTATCGGCGTTCACGAGAATAATATCCGTCCACATCTCGGGATTCCCCTGCGCGATACGGGTGGTGTCGAGGATACCCTTTCCGTACAGGCCGAAGAAGCGAACTTCCGACCACCCGTCCTTTTCCAATAGGCGCGAGAGCGCCGAAGAGATCAGGTGCGGGGAATGGCTGGTAGACGCGACTATCTCGTCATGGAAGTCCGCGGAGACCAGTACGATCTGCGCGCCCATCGCTTTCCAGAAATCGCGGACGGATGCGAGGATATCCTCACGGCCTTCCCCGATCACGGCGACTATCTTCTTCTCGAACAAGTCCGCGCGCGCGAACTCCATCCCGGATTTCTCGCTTCCCGCCATCGGGTGAGTGCCTACGAAATTTAAACCGCGATGATTGATTTTATTGACTTCTTTAATGACTATCCGTTTGACGCTGGCCACATCCATGATGATCACTTCGTCCGACAGGAAATTGTGGTACTCCGCGAATACGTCCGCGACATTCTGCGCGGGAGTGGCGATAATAAAATAGTCCAGACTCGCGAGCATCTCCGGGGAATTATCCGCTACTTCGTCGATAATGCCCAGCCGTTTGGCCGACATCAGCTTTTCCTTTCCGCGCCCGAACCCGATAACTTTACTGTCGGGCAGATAGGTTTTAATCGCAAGCGCGATCGACCCGCCCATAATACCCAGACCGTGTATCCCATAAACCTTCTTAGGCATACCTTCTCCTCGAAAAATGAACTGAAAATCGCTAAAGATTCTTCCCTTTTCCTACGACCGGAGCGATTTTTCTGAGCTCGCTCATCAGCAGATTGAACTTCTTCGGCTTCAACGACTGCGCCCCGTCGGACATCGCCTTCTCAGGCTCGTGGTGCGCTTCGACCATCACCCCGTCCGCGCCGGAAACTATCCCCGCGAGCGCCATCGGGATCACATACTGCCATACGCCAGACGCATGACTCGGGTCGACTATGATAGGCAGATGAGTCCGTTCCTTCAATACCGGGATAGCCAGTACGTCGAGAGTGTTCCGGTAAGCGTTCTCGAACGTCCGTATACCGCGTTCGCAGAGTACCACGTCGAGATTGCCCTCGGACATCACATACTCGGCGGACATCAGCCATTCTTCTATAGTCTGCGCCATACCGCGTTTCAGCACCACCGGACGCTTGGTTTTCCCCACCTGCTTGAGCAGGGCGAAGTTTTGCGCGTTCCGTGTGCCGATTTGTATAACATCGGCATATTTCGCGACCAGTTCGACGTCCGCGGTATCCATTACTTCGGTCACCGTCGGCATTCCGAACTCTTTACCTATTTTCTGGAGTATTTTCAGCCCTTCTTCGCCCATACCCTGGAAGCTGTAAGGGGACGTGCGGGGCTTGTAGGCGCCGCCGCGAAGGAGATTCGCCCCGGCCTCTTTCACAAATTTCGCGACAGTCCGCATCTGGTCTTCGCTTTCTATACTGCACGGCCCGGCGATCACCCAGAGGTTGCCGCCGCCGATTTTCGCGCCATTGACGTCGATCACCGTATCGTCCGGGTGGAAATCCCGGCTCGCGAGTTTGTACGGTTTCGACACATGCACGACCGATTCGACGCATGATATGGATGCGATCGGATAATTCGCGAGCTTGGTTTTATCGCCGATTACCCCGATGATGGTCTGGAGCTCTCCCGTAGAAATATGAGTCCTGAGCCCCACCTTTTCGATCATGTCGACTATATGCTGAATTTGTTCGGGTTCCGTGGATGGTTTGAGAACGATAATCATTCGCCGTGCCTCCTGGATAAGGTTGTTTTAGATTTCCATAATTATACAGCGGTGGGGTAAAAAATACAAGTTACTGTAGCTGTTAATCTGCCCGTCGGCGCGTCGATTCTAACCGGCTGCATCTGGAGCGGAAAAATATGTATCAAGATGCCGCATTTTCAGGATATTACGGGATAAAGTGGGTTATTTATGAATATGTGGTGTGTCTTTACATATTTATGCTGTGTCCATATGATACAGTTCACATTTACTTTTTACCGGCTATTGAAACGGTTCAATTTGTAATTCTATGTATAACAAATAGATACGTTTTCAGATGCGGGTGTTTCAGCTGGCACGGCTTTTGATATAGATAGGTTAGATTATAAGAGGAGGATCACCATGAAGATCGTGAAAAATGAGGTCAAAGACCTCGCGAAAAAACCGGATTCCGCATTCGGAGGAAGGGTTTCCGATTGGTTCGACAGCTTTCCGGGTGAATCTTTCTTCCCGAAAGAATTGTTCCAGACCGATTGGAACCCGAAGATCGATGTCGTTGACAAGGGCGGCCTGATCGCAGTCACAGCCGACCTGCCCGGGGTGGATGAAAAAGATATCCACGTCACCCTCGAGGACCGCGTGCTGACTATCGAAGGGAAACGCGAGAACGAGCACGAGGAGAAGAAGGACGGTTATCACCGGATCGAACGCGGTTTCGGTTCGTTCAGCCGCGCCGTCCGCCTGCCGGAGGGTATCGACGCGGATAAGATCAACGCCGGCTACAGCAAGGGCGTGCTGAAAATCGAGATCGCGAAATCTCCCGAAAAGGCGCCTAAAAAACTCGAAGTAAAAGTATCATAAGGAGGATAATATGATTTACAATCCGGTATACGGAATGGAAGCATTGAGGAAGATCGCCGACCGTCTTTTTACCGGTTTGGACACTCATCAGGAAACCGACTACGATACTGCCCCGGTCAATATATATGAGGGCGCGGACGGTTACCTGATCCAGATCGCGGCGCCGGGAGTGAAGGCCGACGATGTCAGCGTAAACTTCTCCGACGATATTCTCACTGTCGCCGTGAAACGCACGGTCGAGACGGAATCGTCCGACGATAAAAAACTCCTGCGGAGCGAACGCGGTAACTACGCTTTTACCCGTTCCTTCTCGCTGACGAACGATGTCGACCCGGAGAAGATCGACGCGAAGGTGCTGAACGGGTTCCTGCTCCTGCATCTGACGAAAACACCCCAGAGCAAACCCAAGAAAATCGAAGTAAAAGTAAAATAGGAGGCAATTATGGAAAAGACAACACTCATCCCGCCCGTGGATGTATTCGAAACGGGTGATAAATATATCCTGGTGCTCGATATGCCGGGTACCACGAAGGAAGGTATCGAGGTGACCGCAGAGAACGATACCCTGACCATCAAGGGCTCCGTGCAGGAGCTCAGCGAGGAATGGACTCCCCTTTCGACGGAATTCCGTCTCGGCGACTATAAGCGCGACTTCACGATCGGCAGTAAGATCGACCATGAGAAGATCGACGCGAAGTACGATAACGGGGTATTGACTATCGAGCTCACGAAGTCCGAGCACGCCAAGCCCCGCAGGATCGACGTGAAATTGAACTAGTCACTGCGACACCCATGAATGGGTGGAGTGCAGAAGCGTAGGCAGGATGCAGAAGCCTGCCGGAATAGCCCCGATATCGACGTTAATCTAAGTATCTAAATTCAGCCCGTGTTGGAAGTGAAAATATCGTCCGGCACGGGTATTTTTTTATCCCTCGGCAGGCTCGGGATGACAACTTCCCGTGCAGTAGAGGAATGAGAAAGTAAACAATCTCCGCCGCCGCAGGCTATCTATTTTTATAGTACACCTGTTCGTAATGGGATTAGGCCGCGCAGCGGTCACCCTGAGCGCAGTCGAAGGGCGACCCATCTCCCGATGGCTCGGGAAGACATTTTCCATCCCGTTAGAAGAGAGGTATTTTTATCATTTCTCCCGGATTTGACAAATAGCAAAGAGTAATATATTATATTTGCGAATATTCGCAAATAAGGATTCTATATGGATATTTCTAACGGAAAAAAAATCTATGGTATGCACGCTGATTTCTGTAAGTTTATGGGAAATCCGAAACGAATAGAAATTCTGTTTTTATTGGGGGAAGGCGAAAAATGCGTTGAAGAACTCGCGTCTTTAATGGATATCCGTCTTCCGAATGTCTCCCAGCATCTCGCTATTATGAAAAATAAAGGAATTGTCGAATCAAATCGCGCGGGTACTAAAATATTTTATCGATTGTCAAATCCGAAAGTTTTAGAGGCTTGCCTCATCATGCGCGACCTGATGATCGAACAACTGAACAAAAAACTCGATACCTTGATGGGAGCGTAGAATGAAATTTCGTGATTCCGGGATGCCCGACGAAACCATGTGGAAAACTTTTTTTCGTCCGGATATAATATTGGAACAGTTAGAGATCGATTTAACAGTGGGTACGTTCGTAGACGTAGGCTGCGGATACGGCACATTCCTGTTCCCTGCTTCCCGGATAGTAAAAAACGCCGTAGGTATCGATATCGACGAAAACATGATTGCTTATTGCGAAGCGGAAGTAAAAAATAAAAAATACGGTAACATCCGTCTTGTTACAGGCGATATATCCGATCCTCTGATACCGGAACAGTTGGCACCCTATCTCGGCGCGGCTGATTATATCACCCTTTTTAATCTGCTCCATTGCGAAGAACCGGTGCGCCTTCTGGATTCGGCTTATCGATTCCTGAGGCCGGGGGGAAAACTAGGCGTGATTCATTGGAAATATATGAAAACCCCGCGGGGGCCTGCCCTTGAAATCAGGCCGAAGCCCGGGCAGATCGTCGAATGGGCTGCCGAGGCGGGCTTCGCATCCATCAAACAAATCGACCTGCCGCCCTATCATTACGGGATTGTTTTTATCAAACCAAAGGGAGAAAATATATGAAACTCGGTATTATTCTGGAAACGAAAGAATATGAAAAGGCATGGAACGCGTTCAGATTCGCGGTCACGGCGAAAAAAAACAAACATGAGGTAAAAGTCTTTCTTATGGGTGAGGCCGTGGAATGCGAAGGATTGACACACGAGAAATATAATGTTGACGAGCAGCTTAAAAAATTCACCGAGGAAGGCGGTGAAATCCTCGCATGCGGAACCTGCCTCAAGTCGAGACAGCTTGACGGAAGCGAAGCGTGCCCGATTTCAACAATGATCGATTGCGTCAATATGGTCGAATGGGCGGACAAGACCGTGACATTTTAGAAATTCGACAATCTCCGCCGCCGCAGGCTATCTGCTGTTAATACTAAACTACTCGTAATGGAATTAGCCCGCGAAGCAGGGGAATGAGAAAGTAAACAATCTCCGCCGACGCAGGCTATCTATTTTTATAGCACACCTATTCGTAATGGGAATAGTCTGCGCACCAGTCACCCTGAGCCGGTCGAAGGGCGACTTATCGTATTACCATCCCTCGGCAGGCTCGGGATGACATTTTCCCGTCATTGCGAACGAAGCGGTACAATCTTTTCCGGCCGGTATTACCTTTTCACTATAAGGGCGCACCAGCTTGACACTTTTTGTATTCACGATATAATAAATAGCCTTTCGGCATAAGGAGTCTTTATGTCGCTTCAATCCCAGATACGGCTCTATATTATACTTTCCATCGTCATCTACATCGCCTACGCGGTGGCGATATTCTTTATGAATATTTATTACAATTCCCCGGTAAACACCCTCGCGCAGTCGTCGCAGTTTATGGACAGGCTGTATATCTTCTCGATCATCATTTCCCTTCTGGCGCTGGCATTCGGGATATATATCCTGCTCTTCACCTACACCCGCGGGCTGAACAAGTACCGCGATATCGCGAGACGTCTCCAGATTATGTCGGTCAAATCCTCGTTCGACCTGTCCATCCTCGACTTCCCTACCGAGGACGAGTTCGGGAGTCTCGGTAACGACCTGAACCGGATAGTCACCCGTCTGAAGATATACGACAACCTGAAAATCCAGAAGATACGCACCGAGCATGAGAAATTCCGCCTGCTCGCCGACAGGAGCGATTACCCGGTGCTCGTGATCGGTGTCGAGGACGGCGAGAAGGTCGTGAAGTTCTATAATGAGGAATTCAGCAGGGTGTTTGTCGAAAAGCCCGAAACAAGCCTCGTCAATATCGTGCTGTCGAAAATATGGATATACGGCTCGAACCAGACGAAACCCCCCTCGGAAGAGGAGACCGCCGATATGAACAAGTTTGTCGACGACGATTTCGAGCATGCCATCGACCTCGTGATAACCACGAAAGCGCCCGCTGATATAAAGAAGGATATGGTTACCCTGTCAGGGGATAAGACCTACCGCGCCTACCCGATCGAGATTCTCCCGATTTCCGAGGACGAGCACCATGTCACCGAGGTCCTGCTGATATTTAAGAAAGCGATGAAATAAAAATGGCATCTAAAAAGAAAGAAATTCCGCAGAAAAAGGGAAATCCGCCGAAACGGAAATTCCCCGTCTTTCGCGTATTATTGTTTATCATACTCGGAGTGTCGGCGGTTATCGTCATATTCCCCTATTTCGCCTATCTCGCCTCGGAACTCATGTGGTGGAAAAGCGTCGGATATCTCAGCGTCCTCTTTAAATTCGCGCTGATCGGCGTCTTCGCGTTCGTCATGCCGTTCGTGTTCTCGTTCGCGGTGATGAATCTCTGGCTTCACGGGTTCCGCCGGCATAAGCCCGGCATGTTTATTACAATTATCATTTGGATCACATCAGTCGGCGCGGGGGTATGGGGTTTCCTCAATAAGGAGCTCTTCATCTGGAATTTCAATATCTCCACAACGATGGGCTTCGTCGACCCGGTATTCGGCCTCGACGCGTTTTTCTATATGTACCGTCTCCCGTTCATCCGTATGATACTCTGGATGTTCACCGTATTCCTTCTCATCATTTTTATCCTCGACCTCGTTATACAGACCAAGAAAGAGAAACCGCTATTCAATAAAGAGAACAAGCTCCAGTTCGGGCCGTCCCTCATCATCGGGTTCGTCGTCAATATCGTGAACTTCCTCGCCCTGCGCTTCATCCACCTGATGGAGACCCTCGTGCGTCAGCCCGAGGCTAAGATCGGGGTGGGGTACAAGACTGTAATGGGCTATTTCTTCGGGAACTATGTTTTCATGGGGGCGCTCGTCCTATTCTCAGTGCTCCTCATCATCCGCGCGGTCAAGGGCATCAGCCTCGTCCGCATCATGGTCTACGGCATCGTCGTCACGGGAGTTTACTTCCTCGGTACGATGGCATACCCGGAGATTATCGAGAACTATATGGTCAAGCCGAACCAACTGATGATGCAGAAGGAGTATATCCTCAACCGTATCCATTCCACCCGCGCGGCGTTCGGGATAGTGTTCGAACCGTACCCGGCGGGCTCCACCAATATCGCGGTCGTATCCGGCACTGTCGCGAAGATGCGCGTATGGGACGCCGAGCCGTACAAGAAGGTCATCAAGCAGCTCCAGGAAGTGAAGTCCTACTTCGACTTTTACGATGTGGATGTGGATAAATATGTGATCAGCAACCAGATTTACCAGGTGGTACTCGCCGCGCGCGAACTGAACCCGAATAATCTCCCGATCGACGCGGGCACATGGGATAATATCCACCTGCGCTATACCCACGGGTACGGGCTGACACTGTCGCCCGCGAATATCGTAAACCCCGAGGGCAAGCCCGTATTCTGGATCAGGGACCTCGAAAATATCGCGATGTTCTCGAACCTCGCGGTCGTCCGCCCGCAGATCTATTTCGGCGAACTCACCAGTAATTATATCATCGTCCGCACGCTCGCCGACGAATTCGAGTACTCTGCGGACACCAACCGGATCACTACCGTGTACTCCGAGGACAGGGGCGTCCCGATCGGGAACTATTTCGCCAAACTGGTCTACAGCAGCGTCTTTAACGAGAAAATGCTGTTCTGGACAAAGTATATCACCCCCGACTCACTCCTCCTCTATCACCGGGAGATCAACGAGCGCGTGCGGATCATCTTCCCGTACCTGAAATATGACGACGACCCGTATATCACCGTCGTCAACGGCAGGCTGTACTGGATTATGGACGCATACACCGTATCCGACCGTTTTCCCGTGGCGGAACGTTTCGATACGCCGCTCGGGAAAATTAACTATATCCGCAACTCGGTAAAAGTGGTCATCGACGCGTACACCGGGGATGTCTCCTACTATATAGTCGATCCGTCCGACCCGATCGCGCAGACCTACCTGTACCTTTTCCCGGAACTGTTCCGCACCGAAGCGCCGCCGGAGTTCGCCGCGCACTTCCGTTACCCGTCCACCCTGTTCGCTATCCAGTCGCAGGTGCTGTGCACCTACCATGTCGAACAGAACGAGAGTTTCTATAACGGCGAGGACGTGTGGAAGATCCCGGAGCAGATATACGGCGCGACCAATACGCTGTTCAAACCGTACTTCATCCTGAACCTTCTCGACGATCAGTACCGTTTCTCGCTCATCCAGCCGTTCACTCCCGTCGGGAAAGAGAACCTGTCGAGCTGGCTGATCGCGTACTACCAGAACGGGCCGAAGCTCGCGCTGAAGTATATCGAAAAAGCGTCCAGTTCGCTCGGGCCGTTGCAGGTCGAATCGCTTATCAACCAGAACGACGAGGTATCGCGGCTATTGACCCTGTGGGGGCAGAAGGGCTCGAAGGTATTCCGCGGCAATATCCAGTTCCTCCCGTTCGGTAAAAAAATCCTCTATCTCAAGCCGTTATTCCTCGAATCGGAGAGCACGAGTATCCCGCAGCTCGCGAAACTGATCGCCATCCTCGACGGGAAGGTTTATCTCGCGAACACGTTCGAGGACCTCATCGGGCAATTATTCCTGAGCGCCGGCGCGGATTTGAGCCAGATTCAGACGCTCCAGAAGTCCATTTCCGACGCATACCGTCTGTATCTTCAAATAGAAGAATATAGACTCGACGGAAACCTAAAAGCTTATCAGGAAACTGTCGATAAATTAGGAGAGGAGTTAAAAAAATCCGTCAATTCTTTCGAGTAGGAACTTATGACAGAAGAAGACCGTATCGGACTGATACGACAGGGAAACGAACTGTTCAATCGGGGCGATTTTAAGAACTCGCTGAAAATTTTCCTCGCCACCGATTACAAGGACGGCATCATTCGCGTCGCCGACCACCTGTACTATGAAGAGAAGCAGCAGATTTCCGCGATCAAGCTTTATAAAAAAGCGGGGTCTCAGCGGAAAGTGGAGGAATTCGCCGAAAAAGCGGCGGTAACTATCCACATGCTTTTGGAAAGCGACAAGAAACTCGAACAGGTCCCCGAAAAGGAAATCACGGAGGCAGGGAAAGCCCCCTCGGATTTCAAAGAGTGGAAGCCGGTCACCCTATCGATGGACGAGATTATCGACTCCTCAAAATCCAAACCGCAGGGGACTGATAAGAAAAATGAAAAAAAGTAACGTCATCCGCACGAGCCGTTTTTTAATCCCGTCGATAGCGATCTTCCTGTCGTGGAATCTGGTCGGCGCGTCCGCATCCGTGAGCTTCGACCCGAACTTCTTCTGGACTAAGAACGAAACCACCTCCCACGAACTCGTGGAAAAAATCGACACCTATAACAGTATGATCAACTGGACGACCGGAAAGGTCCGCACCGAGATCGCACTCACCATCAAGCTGGGGAATCCCAATATCGGGCAGTTATTCAGCGCGTACTCCGAGGAAATCCGCGAACAGCTCCGCCAGAACCTCATTAAGGCGCTGGGCTATCTCCGTATATCCGCGATATTCAGCCTCAAGGATTATTACTCCCAGAAGAACGACATCCGTTTCGAGATTATCGACCGGGTGGACAGCGCGTTCTATTACCCGCCGGTGCAGAAGAACAACCAGTTCCACGGTATCGCCGAACTGAACCTCTACGGGAAGGACGGCCTCGCGACCCTGTTCTACCGCGACATCGAGGGAGTCGCCCTCCCGACCAATTACCCTTCCTCCGCGTCCTCGGAGTATTACGACAGCATCATCATCGATACCCTCATATTCAAGGAATTCAATCCCAGTATCGAGATGCGGATATACGATCAGGACGGCAGACTCCTTTACGGCCCGGAGATCGTTGATAAAAAAGCTCTGAACGATAAGGGTATCTGCGAATTCACGACGAGCCTCACCTACGCGTTCAAATCCCAGCGTTCGGGCACTAAGATACTCTATATCATGCCCATCGAAGTAAAGGGAAAGTCCGGCTCCGACCTGATTATCCATAACGACGATGCGGCGAAAATAATGGCCAACCCGCAGACCGTGAAAGCGCTCAAGCAGGCGCAGATTGTCGTCGTGAAGCCGGAGTACAAATAGGCGATGCTATTCCTGAAGGCCGGAGCCGCGGTGTTATCGGGGAACCGTCTGGAAATCCCCGCCGCTTCCGCCGCCCCCCTGATGGAGAAGCTCGGCAAAAACTCCCGCCTCGCCTATTTCGATTCGTCCCGTAAGGCCGCCGCGCTCCTCGAGATCACCGATACGGATATCAGCCCCCGCCATGCCTATCTAACCGTTTCCCCGGTAAAGACTTATATTATATCCCCCCAGATCACCGACACCCTTTTTTCACGGCATACCGCGTTCACGTTCGATAAATCCTTCCTGAATAAACTCGTGCGCCTGAGCGATTCGTTGGAACTCCCGCCGGTATCGTTTTACTTCGCGCACGATAAGGACTCCCTGAGCGTCACCGTGTCCGACCCGATGAATACCCTGTACTCGCGGATCGTGCTTTCCCAGCGCGACCTTCGCGCATTCTCGGACGATATGATCGGCATCCTCAACCGTATCAACCAGGAGCTCCGGGGAAATCCCGACCCGGACACCACGCGGCTCTTTTCGCCCCTGCAGAACGCGTTCGGGCGGCTCCCGCTCCCGTTCACTACCGATATCGCGTTCCGGCGTATAGACGCGTTCTACGAGGCCGACGCGGGCGGATTCTACCCGTTCCTGCCGCTCGAGACCGCGTTCCCGAACTGCTTCGTCCGTAACCTGCTTCCCGGCGAACGCGCGGCCTTCCAGAAAAAGAACCGCCGTTTCACCCTCGTGTACTCGCAGGACCTGAAGTTCGCTATGAAGGAGACCGGCGAGCTGATCGAGTACCTTCGCGGGTCGTATAAGCTGGAGAGTTACCCGGAGAACGCGTTCCGCGAATACCAGACTGAGCTGGAATCGGCGAACTATTTTCACTTCAACGGGCACGGCGAAGTCCGCAACGGGCGGGGATGCCTGCTGTCCGGCGGGCATTGGACGGAACGTCTCGCCGATGTGAAAAACATGCGCCTCGCGGCGCTGAACTGCTGCCAGACCGGCTACCAGGCCGCCGGGATTGTCGAAAATCTCGTGCGTTCCGGCGCGCATTACGTGATCGCCTCCCCGTTCGATATCCCCGACGATACGGCGTACAATTTTTTGAAATTCTACCGCTGCTTCAATCCCGAAAACCCCGAACTCTCATACATCATTTCCTCGCTCATCGACCCGAAACTCCCGTTATTTTTCCGTTTATTTACATCATACACCAGTAAAATTTGACACGAAAAACGTTTCACGCTATACTAATAGGCTACAAATACAGTTGGAGGTTTCATTTAATTATGGCAAGCCTAATTTATGATGATAACAAGTTGATGAAGGCTTTATTGGAAGCCGGTGTCCATTTCGGTCATCAGACGAAGATTTGGAACCCTAAGATGCGCCCCTATATCTATCAGAAACGCCATCACATCTATATAATAGATTTGCGTTATACGATGGAGAAGCTGAAAGAATGCTACAACGCCATGAAGGAACTTGTCCTGAAGGGCGGCACCGTTCTTTTTGTCGGCACCAAGAAGCAGGCGCAGGGCGCTATCAAAGAAGAAGCGCTGCGCAGCGGAAGCGCGTATGTCAGCAAGCGCTGGCTCGGCGGTACGCTCACCAACTACGCGACCATCAAGCGCAGTGTGGACAAGCTGAAAAAGCTCGAGAAAAAGGTCGAAATGGACCGCGATAATATGATTAAAAAAGAACTCGTGCTGATCGAGAAGAATATCGAACGTACCCGCTCGTTCTACGACGGTATCCGCGATATGAAGAAACTTCCCGATGCGTTATGGGTGGTCGACGCGAAACGCGAGATCAACGCGATACTCGAAGCCCGTAAGCTCGGTATTACCATCTTCGGTATCGCCGACACCAACTGCGATCCCGATATCATGGATCATATCGTGCCCGGTAACGACGACGCGATCCGCGCGGTCAAACTTCTGACCGAGATCATGGCCGACGCCGTCATCGAAGGTTCGACTGTCGCCGCGAAGCAGGATATGGATGTCGCTCCCGCTGAAGCCGCCGATGAAGCTAAAGAAACCGTAGCCCCCGCGGCCGTAGTCGCCGCTCCCGCTGTAGCGCCCGCCGGCGAGGCGATCTCCAGCGAGATGCCCGATTTCGTGGATGACGACGAGGCTGAAGAAGTCGCGGCGCTTACCGACGATACCGAAGAAAATATTGACGAAGAAACCATATAGCAGTCTTTTGAACACAAGAAAAGGAGCTTAGTTAAATGGATATTACGATGGATATGATAAAGGAACTGAAGGAACGTTCCGGCGCGGGTATAGTCGATTGTAAAAACGTACTGAAAGAAACTAACGGCAATATTGACGAAGCGGCGGATATACTCCGCAAGAAAGGTTTGAGTAAAGCGGATAAAAAAGCCGACCGTGTCGCCAAAGAAGGGCTGGTCGTGCATAAAATGTCCGCCGATAATAAAAGGGGCTTGGTAATCAAGCTGAACTGCGAGACCGATTTCGTAGCAAAGACGGAAAAATTCCAGAGTTTCTGCAGCGAAGCCGCGGATCTCGTTTTCAGCAAAAACTACCCGTTCTCCGCCGAACTTCCCGCCGATCTCGACGAGCTTCGCAGGAACACGGTCGCTAAGGTCGGGGAAAATATCCTCGTCTCGGAATGGGCTTATATCGACGCGAAAGGCGTGCTTTTCCCCTATATCCACCTCGCGAAAGTGGGCGTTATCGCCGATTTCATATTCGGTAAGGATATTTCCAAGGATGAAGATACCCAGCAGTTTATGAAGAATATTGCGATGCAGATTACCGCGATGAAACCTCTCGGCGTTACCGCTGAGGATATTCCCGCGGAACTGGTCGCTAAAGAGAAAGAGATATATATGGAAGAAGCCCGCGCGACGGGGAAACCCGAGCCGGTAATAGAAAAGATCGCCGAAGGGAAATTGAAGAAGTTTTTCGAGGAAGCAGTGCTTCTCGAACAGTTCTATATTCTCGACGAAGAGAAGAGAATTAAGGACCTCGTGGCCGAGTTCTCCAAATCCAAGGGCGTCGATGTTAAAGTCGCTTCTTTCATCAGAATAAACCTTTAAGCAATAGTCCCCTCTTTGGAGGGGATTTTTTTTGCTCTTGCCAGTTCGAATAATAATAAAGGTGGGAGCCATCCATGTATAATCGCGTATTGGTAAAAGTCAGCGGCGAAGTATTCGGGGGAGGCCGTCATGGTCTCGATTACGACGCCGTCACAAAAGTCGCTTATCAAATCTCGCAAGCTAAGGAACTCGGCGTCGAAATCGGCGTAGTGGTCGGGGGCGGAAATATTATCCGCGGTATCGACGCGCAGACTCACGGGGTCGAACGCGCCACGGCGGACTATATGGGAATGCTCGCGACCGTGATCAACGCGCTCGCGCTCCAGTCGATGCTCGAGCAGAAATTCGGCTACGATGTACGTACCCAGACCGCCGTACCCGTGCACGCGGTCGCGGAGGATTTTATCCAACGGGTCGCTATCGGCCATCTCGAGAAGAAACGTATCGTTATCTTCGCGGGCGGTACCGGCAACCCGTTCTTTTCCACCGACACCGCCGCCGTGCTCCGCGCTATCGAGATCAACGCCGATATTATGATCAAGGCTACCAAGGTGGACGGCGTGTACGACAAAGACCCCAAGAAGCATTCCGACGCGGTCAAGTACGACGAGCTTTCTTATATGTCGGTACTCAAACAGCAGTTGAAGGTGCTGGACGCGACCGCAATCAGCCTGTGTATGGACAATAACCTGCCGGTTCAGGTGCTCGATATATTCGAGGAAGGTAATATCCGCCATGCTATCGAGGGCAAGCCTGTCGGCACGATGATCAGGTAATATGAAGATCACATCCGGCGAATTCAAGGGGAGGAATCTCCTGGTACCCGAGCGCGGGGTCAAACCCACGTCGGAGAAAGTCCGCCAGGCGGTCATCAGTATCCTCCGCCCGCATCTTTCCGGCGCGTCCATGCTCGACCTCTACTGCGGCACGGGCGCGGTGGGTATCGAGGCTCTTTCCAACGGAGCGGCGGCGTGCTGTTTCATCGACCACACCTATAAAATGATGTCCGTCCTGAAGAAAAATCTCGAAACCATTGTCGGCGACCGTTCGCGCTACCGTGTCATCAAGCATAACGCGTCGATGATCGCCGAAGCGTTCGCGGGCGACACGGAACCGCCCCGTTTCGATATCGTGTTCGCCGACCCGTTCTACGACGATACCCGTTACGTTTTCGAACGCATCTACGAGGGCGTATTTCCTCTCCTCAATCCCGGCGGTATTTTCATTATCGAGCACGGCGAGCGGCTCGACCTGAACGATTATCCCGATTTCTCGGAGACCCGGCATTACGGCGACACCTATCTTTCATTATTTATTAAAGACGGCGGTAACTGATGAATATATTGGGATTCGATACATCGGCCGCGGCATATTCGACTGTCGGGGTGTTGAACGGACGGGGCGAGTTTTTCGGGATGCCCCCGCAAAGCGGGGGAAGTTCCGAGGAACGCCTGATGGACACCGTGCGCGCGGTAATCGAACTCGCGGGGATGACATTCGACGATATCGGGCTGATCGGGGCGGGCATAGGCCCCGGCTCGTTCACCGGGATACGGATAGGCATATCCGCCGCGCGCAGCCTCGCATGGGCGTCGGGGAAGCCCCTGATCGGCGTCAGCTCCCTCGAACTGCTCGCGCGTTCGGTACGGACGCCGCGCGCCGGAGCGGTATGCGCGGTCACAGACGCGCGGATGAAGCGGGTGTTCGCGGCGGTATTCCGCGGCGGGGTACGCATTATGGAGGACTCCGATATCGAGCCGGAACGTCTCGCGGAGACGCTTCGCGCGCTTCCCGATAGGGAGATCCTGCTCGCGGGAGACGGCCTGACCCGTTATGGGGACATATTCGCGGCAATCGGCGGAAAGGAAGTCACGCTCGCCCCGGACGCGCGTATCGGCGCGGAGGCTATCTGCCGGACTGCTATGGAACGGTTTGACGCGGGGGATAACGGGGATTTTCATAAGGCCGAGCCGGTGTACCTTCGGAAGAGCGAAGCGGAGAATTTGTGGGCTGCCGCGCAGACTAATCCCGATAATAAGGTGAAATAACAATACAGGCGTCTGCCCGCGGTTAAGCAGTGATAAAAGATAACGCGAGGTACAACAATAAATCAGAGCCGCCTTTAACGGCGGCTCCATCTATTTTAAACGGCTCTGTTCGATTTGGCGCTAGTTCGTTCCGTTCATACCGTTATAAGGAATCATTTCCTTCTTTTCCAGTTCCATTCTATACTTTTCCTGCTCGTAGAGGATAATATCTTCCGTCAGCATCTTGTTCTCAGCAGCCTGCGCCTTCTGGCCCTTCAGGGTGATAATGCCCCATACGGATTCGTCGTTGATATCCTGCGAGACCTCGTCGTCCACAATATAGGGGGTATAGCTCATCTCGACGTTATGGATATAAGTCACGAAATCCCCGCCTACCTCGCTGCCGAGACGGTAAATGACAATCGAGTTAAATACGTAGAACGGGATATCCTTCGGGTACAACGGTATCTTTTTCAGCGACTTGGCGTACATTTTATCCGTGAAATTGGGGTTTACCCATGTCAGCTTACGCCACCCGTTGAAGAATAGGGAACCGAAGTAGATTTCCGTCATATTCTTATCGCGGTCGGTAAGACGCAGGGAGAGCATGTTATTGTAGTTACGGCCGTTTACCCAGATGGATATCGCCTTGATTTCCCACGCGTTGGGCATCACCCCATTCTCGGCGTTGGCAAACGACCCCTGATCGTTATACACCTTTACCGGGAACGGCGGCTTGATGACGGCGTAGCAGTTGTTATTCCATGTGGGGAAGTGAACGCGAACGCCCATTATCAGCCCGAATTTTTTACTATCGACAGGCTTTATATAACTGAGTACACGATTCTCGAGAAAAGCCGCCGATTCATTCAGTTCAACCACCCAGTTCGAGAGTAAAAAGTCCTCATATCCCAATACCGCTTTCGGAACGCCGTCGATATTGGTAATATAAGTCTTCTTAGGATCCGGGAACTGCTCCATGATTTTCTTGTCGTACTGCCCGAATTCTATGAAGGTTCTCGTAATAACACCGAACATGCCATCCGCGAAGATCGTGAATATCAGCGCGAAAATAATTCCATAGACCCATCTCATATTCCTCTCCTTCTGCACCATCACTTTTACAATTTATAGAATCGGAATAATATGAAAACACATTAGGATTTATGCTAAAATTTATCGCGCGTGTCATTCAGTTCAGTAAAGATTCTACTATAGTACACTAAGAGAATTGTTTCTAACGATTTTTAGACAGGTTCTTCCGCGGGGTTTTTACCGCCGTTTGAAGATGGACAAAGCTTTTTCAGGACGCATAACTCACAGCGGGGCTTGTTTTTACAGACATCCTTCCCCTGCTCGACTATCAGCGCGTGAAACTCCCGGTACAGCAGGATATCGTTATCGGTATACTTTTCAAAATACGCGCGTATCGTATCGTACTCCGCGTCCTTATCGACCGCCCCCATCCGTGAGAATATCCGCCGCGTGTACGCGTCCACCACGAATACCGGCATCCCCAGCCCGTAGAGCAGGATGGAGTCGGCGGTCTCCTTACCCACACCCCACACGGACAGCAGGGATTCCCGCGCCTGCTCGAGCGGAAGCTCCGCGAGGCGGGACAGTTTCCCCTTTAGCTCCGTATCGATATAGAGGTTCAGCGCCTTCAGTTTCTTCGCCTTCTGGTTGAAGTATCCCGACGGTTTGACCATCTCCGCGAGCGCGTCCGGCGGGGTAACGGCTATCCCCCTCCGGCTCAACACCTTCGCGCGCTTGAGGTTATCGATCGCGAGCACGACATTCCCCCACGCGGTATTCTGGGTGAGGATCGCCCCGACCGCGATCTCGAATATCTCAGCGGGAGTCCGTTGGCGGACAAGGTATTCCGGCAGATAGTGCGGGCGGGCGTTCTTCACGATCGGCCACCAGTTCCGTGGGCCGAAATGTTTCAATAGGAGGGCGTATGTTCTATCGAGGAGCGCGCGGGGCTTCATGGGATTTCTCTCGGGTTTTCTAATATAATAGCGAAATAAGCGCGGAAAGGCAAGAAAAAGGGCTGCCACCGCGTGGGGATACGATCACACATAATAAAAAACCCGTGCTCGAGCGTCGATAAAAACCGCTCCCTGCACGGGCTGTATTATTTGAATTGATATCCGCTAATTCATCCGTATCCGGGTCACTACCCCGTAATGGTCGGAAACCACTCCCAGTACCGACGGGGTGAATATAATCTGAGATGTCACCACCTGGTAGGCGGAATTGGTTTTCATAAAGATGTAGTCGATTCTGCCGGGGAAGTCGCCAAGGATAGTGTAATGCTGTGAGAGGGCGGGTTTATTATTCGCAGTAGGATTGACGTTAAAATAGGTATCCACATACTCGCCGGAATTTACCATTGCGAAATATCCCTCGCTCCACGGCGCGTCCGACGTCGGATTGACATTATAGTCCCCGCAAACTAATGTCAGAACCGGAGCCCCAACGTTAGTCTCTTTGGTGTTTACCAATGTTTTTAAATTAGCTATAGAAGGTAACTGGGATAAGGTCGCTTCTCTCCAGTATAAATGGGTCGAGAAGAAATTAATTTTTCCGAAAACGGGATAATTCAGCTCCGAGTAAATCACCTTCCGTGACTTTATACTAGAGGTCGATGTATCGGAAGTAATATATATATTAACAGACGATAACGGCGGTGTTTTAGACAGACATGCGATACCCTCTTCCCAAACACTCCATCCGTAATGCGCCCAGTCCCAGACATAATAATAATCCAGCCCATAGTATTCTTTTAGCCTTTTTATAATTATATATGCCATATTATCGACACGGATATTATTCGTCAGAATAGCGCTGGTGTTTTTCTGCGCGCATTCCTGCAACGCGACCAGATCGACGTCCAATTTAGCTATTAAATCGACAATCATATCAAACTTCGCATCCTGACCGGTTTCCTGATAGGTATGCATATTTAATGTGAGAATTACCAATTCATTGGTCGGTTTACTATTCAGATCGGGATTATAGGAATACTTCAATGTATCCTGAGTAGTGATATTGACCACTCCTGCGTCCGCAGCGGGAAGCATGGGCTTAGTATAACCGATATAGTAATCTCCTACGATGTCACCAGTATCTTCATAACAAACCACCCGATAAAAGTTTGTTACACCTGCGGTCAATTCGGAATGAAAATAGGAGCGATTTGTGGAATTCGTAATAAGAAAAGCACTGCTCATATTATTCGTCGAACAATACAATCCATAACTAACAGCGCCGCTTACTTGATCCCATTCGATAAATACACTATTTGTCATTATTCCGCTTTTAATCTGCAGGATAGCTTTTTCGGGTATATCCTGCACAACGGGAGGTTCCGCGCACCCGGACAAAATTAAAACCGAAAACATAAACAGAATGTATCCTTTCATCTGAACCTCCACCCCTTTGGGAATTATTTTGATTATTCCTCTTATTCTAACTCAAAAATTGAAAAAGAACAAAAAAGATACTTTATATAAAACTAATTTACAAGTACAATAAAAATTACTTACTTTCCGGTAATTGAAAGTTATCGAATTTCGGATCGCTGAAATTTGTTTCGTTGATATTAAACTCACCATAGAGCAGGAATATTTTCTGCGCGTTCTTCTGATACTCGTCTAACGATTTTACCGCTGCCAATGCCGCCATCGGGTCAAATTTATTTTTCGCGGCCGTCATCTGCTCCCTATTCTTCTGGTTAAATATTTCGCTTTTCTTATAGAGCGTATCGTCCACCGCTATCTTCTGTTTCAGGTAATCCTGAAAATTAGCGGAGGATTTTTTTATCGCTATTAGATTCGAAAGCGCCTCGCGGAATATATCCGTCTGGTATACAATAAGGGTTTTTATATTTTCCGTATACTCCTTCAAATCAACCGGTTCTTTCATTTTTTCAATCTTTTGCGCGGTGGTCTCCGCCGCACAGGACATTAATAATAACATAAATACAGGAAAAATCTTTCTCATAAAAATCTCCTTACGATATCAGTAGGATTATTATACAGGCTGAATTTAAAATGTCAATTGTTTAAGGGAAAGACGCCGGAGAAAACATCATGGGCAGTTCTAATAGCTCAATAAAAATGCCAAAATTACTAAATATTTAGATACCCCTGTCATTGCGAGCGTATGCGAAGCAATCTATTCTATTGTCATTTAATAAATTACATAGACTGCTTCGTCACTGTGTTCCTCGCAGTGACATAGTAATATCTTTTTTATTCGATAATTATGCGTATTCATTTCATTTCCATGAAGTTTTTAGAACCACCCTCATTACTTGACACGGAACACCATCGCCGCCCCGGTGATATTCCGTTTATCGTCGAGAATAGGCGCGCACCTCGGCTCGATCGGCACGCTTTTACCGTCCTTGGATATGATAGACACTTCTTTCCCGCATGACGGATTACGGGCGGAATGCGTAAATGTATTCGCCATTTCCTGAAGGCAGCGGATACATTGATATTCGGGATATTCCTTCTTGAGCGAAATAATCTCGCTGGAGTGGCCTCCGATCGCTTCTTTACGGGTATGCCCGGAATATTTTTCCGCGACTGAATTGATATGCACAATGTACCCTTCCCGGTCCATTGTGATAATCCCTTCGTCCACACTCTCGAGCATTATCTCGAGGGTCTTCCGTTCTCGGGCGATAGTCTCCTCGATCCGCCGCTGTTCGGTGACATTCCGCAGGGCGAGGATAATCCCCGCGAGCTGGTTCTCGCTGTTCCAGAACGGTTGTGCGCGAAGCCGGTAGATCGATATTCCGCCGTCCTCGCACGACTTTTCTATCTCGGTCTCGGAATGCTCCGCCCCGTGGGTAATCTCGTTGATCGCGCGGGTGACTGTCGAAAAAAGCGGCTCTTTCAGGATATCGCGGTAATGCTTGCCGATTGCCTTATCGGACTTTATCCCCCATGTCTCCGAAAACACCTTATTCATCCGCATAATATTCAGATTGGGGTCGAACGCAACCAGCGCATCCCCGGATACATTGAATATCTCCTGCATTTCGCGGAAGGCCACATTAAGATTATCCTCCATCTCTTTACGGTCGGATATATCGATGATTGCGACCAGGCATTGCGTATAGTTGTCGTTGTGGTCTTTGATTGCGATTGTTTCGAGCTGAGCGAATATTTTACAGCCGTTCATTTTCTTGAACAGGACTTCGCAGGATTCCTTCTTCTTCGTGTCGAACGCTTTCTCACGGTGGAAATAGAGAACGTCCCAATAGGATTTATCGAGATAGAGCGCGAGCGGCCGCGATATCAGCCGGAAACGGTCGATACCGAGAATCTGGGCTATCGTCAGGTTCGCCTCGAGTATCACTCCCTCCTTATCGAGGGTGACATACCCCACAGGCGAAAAATCGTACAGCGCATAATATTTATCGCGCGAGCGTTCGAATGCGTCCTGAATTCCTTGGGCGTCCCCGGAATGGTTAAGCGTGTCGGCATTTTTCAACTGGGCGTCATGAAGAAACTTTTTAACGGAATCATCCGTCATTTTCTCCATCGTATCCTTCCTTACCCCCGCATCCTCTCCAGTCGCATGCCTGTGCTTGATATGCGTCAATCCCCACTTCTTGTGATGCAATCACCGCCCCTTTCGCGTGATACTTTAGCGCTACCCTTCCCTCACCCGCCGGAACATTTTTCAAAGCTCTTACTATTATTTACAAATCTGACCGCGAATATCCTTAAATATTCACCCTTTCGCGCTAAACCTTTTTTATCTCCGAATAATAACGATCCAACTGCGCGGGTGTGATAAATTCGGACGTGCTCGCCTCAATCGTACAGGTGTAACGCGCCGTGATCTGCGCGCGAAGTACCGCCTCGTCCAACGGGTACTGATCGAGGAAATACGCCGACAGGAACCCCACCGCGAGCGAATCCCCCGCCCCGTTGGTGTCGGTCACCGGCCGGTCCATCTCCACCGGAGGATAAAAACGCACCATATCCCGGAAACCGACCGCGCATCCCTCCGCGCCGCGCCCGCATATTACGATCCGTTCGGGCTTGCCCTCGAGGAATCGTTTGATGAGCGGGGTGGGGTCGGGGAAATTCGCGGAGGAAAAGAACAGCACGTCCGCCCATTCGATAAAATCCTTACGGTACTCGTCGTTCATTTCGACTATATCCTGGATATCGCAGGATATTATATTTCCCGCCTCGCGCGATAACGGGAGGAGGTAACGCGCCCAGTTGACGATGCTGAAATGGGCGATATTCGACCGCCGGAGGATTCCCGCGCTCAGTTCCAGATCGGGACGGATATTCATCGCGCCCTTGCCGTCATAGAAATTCTTGCGGCGCCCGTCCTTGTACATGACGTTTACCGAACGGATAGTTCCCTCGGGGTCGGTGAACAGCCCGGTCAGGTCGATCTTGTCGCGGGCGAATTCCTCGCGGATATACCGCCCCTGGAAATCCCCGCCGATCGTCCCGATGAACGCGGTGTTCTTCCCCTGGGAGCGGAAGAGTCGCGAGCAGTATCCGCCCGCGCACCCGATATAGTCACGGTTCCGGCTGAAATTCGCCTCGACCGAAAAATCCACCTCGTTCGCATAGAGATAAATATTGGTATCGATACCGGCTGCGCCTATCACGGCCGCATGAAAATCCCTCGTGCTCAAATTTTTCTCCTTAGCGGGCGATTACTCTATTTCCGCCCATTTTTTTCGCTTCGTCGTGAAGCTGTGTTACCCGGAATACGATCGTATCAGGGTTGTCGCTCGGGATATTCTGGCTGACCCCGAATGTCGCCGATACCGGGATATCCACCGGATATTCGCCCTTCTCGATATCGAGACGCATCCTGTCGGCAAGCTCGATCGCGCCGGTCAGGTCGGTTTCCGTCAGGAGTATCATAAATTCCTGCCCGCCCCATCGTCCCATATAGTCGGTTTTCCGGGTATGGCGGCGCACCTGTTTCAGCACCGCGAGCAACACCTCGTCCGCCGCGCCCGCCCCGAAACTCTCGTTGATCGAGCGGAAGTGGTCGATATCTACCATGATTAGAGAGAATAAACGCTTATATCGTCTCGCCCTCTGCAATTCTAAATCCAATAATTCGTTAAATTTCACGCGGTTATAGGTTTTGGTCATCGGATCGGTGACCGAGAGGTAATTTACCTCGTCCATTTTTTTCATATAATCCCGGTAGACCTCGACATAGCTCTGGATCAGCGAAAGGAACAGCTTATCCTTGACTATCTCGTCCGTCCCTTTATTACGGAACTCGTTAAGCAGGCTCACCAGTTCGGGAAAACTGTCCCTGATTTTTTCATATTCCAGAAGTTCGTTCAGGGCCTTTTCAATCCCGGTATCCATAATCCCTCCCAATAGGGTTTGTCGATAAGCATTCATGTCATTGCGATGCCGCGCTACAAACTTATTAAAGCGCGCTAGAAGCAATCTATTTTATAATAGACTGCTTCACCCCTTGCAGCGACAAAAAATCACTATATCTCAGTATCCGTCATCAAACCCTAATTATCTTTTTTCATTTGTAAAAGCTATAATTTTTAATTTTATCCGGTTCCGGCGTCCATACCTGTCCCTCCCGCGCGCCGATCGCGATATCGATATACCCCATCGACGTGCCGTTTTCCTTACCGGACAGGAGTTCCCGCAACGGGAGCGCGTCGTAGAGGAAGCTGTACGGGACATGTACCCGGAAACGCTTCGGTTCGTCCGACGGGTTGACGCATATCATCGAAAAATCCCCCGGCGTGTCGGCGAATTTCCCGCAGATGTTCCGCCCGTGACGGATATACACCGCGACCCCGTTATCGAGGCCGCCGCTCAAATCGGCGAAACGCCCCTCACGCCATTCCGCGCGTGACTTCCGCAGTTCGATCAAGGTGCGGTAAATATCGTATATCCCGCCGTCCCGCCGCGCTTCGTCCCACACCATCGGCGCGCGGTTCATGGGGTCGTATCCCCCGGTCATCCCCGCCTCCTCGCCGTAGTAGATCATCGGCGTGCCGGGAAGCGTAAACTGCATCAGCGCCGCGAGCGCAACCTTCCGCTTATCTCCGCCGTAACGGGTCATCGCGCGCGGGATATCATGCGACGCGGTCATCAGGAACGAATTCCCCTGCCCCTCCGCGGCCTGCGCGGCGGCTACCCCGAACCCCCGCGATCCGGTCTCCCCGTTCAGGAAAGAATCGATCGCGCCGGTCAGGTAATAGCTCTGTACCCCGTCGAACACCTCCGCGAAGCGCGCGGCGTAGGGAAACACCTCGCCGTAAACCTTTATACCTTTATCGTAATTCTTTACTTCATCGTAAATAACCCGGCAATTACCCAATCCGAGGTCGTTCGCGCAGTCCAGGCGGACGCCGTCGATACCCCGTTCCAGCCAGAACCTGAGCGCGCTGTTAACTCCCTCGAACAGTTCGCGGCGGACATCCGGGTTCGCAAGGTTCCATTCCGGCACGGACTTGTGCCCGCGCCAGCAGTCGTACTCCCCGCCGTGAAACCGGAACCAGTCCCGCCGCGCGGGGTCTCTGAACGCCGGGTGCTCCACCGAACCGTGATTGAACACCATGTCCGCGATAATCTTCATCCCCATCCCGTGCGCGGTCTCGACCAGCGTATCGAAGTCCGCGAGAGTCCCGAGGCCCGGCGCGATATTCCGGTAATCGCGGATATTATAACGGTGATTGGAGGGAGAGTCGAGCACGGAAGTCAGCAGGATCGTATCCGCGCCGAGCGCGGCGATATATCCGAGCTTTTCCGAGATACCCCGGAGGTCTCCGCCCCAGAACTCGTTCATCCGCGCGTCCGCCGACGGGAGCTCGTCCCACCGCTTCAGTACGGCGTCCGGCGGGTAAACATCCCGTTTATCGGCGATTGTCCTGCCGCCGCCTATCGCGAACGTCTCCGGGAAAATCTGGTAGACAATCTCCCCTCCGTTCCACTCCGGCCTTTTATGCTTCATCCGTTCAGCCGCCCGATCATTCTCTCATAGCGCTTCAATAGCTTGCCGCGCCAAAGCCCCTCGTCGTCCCCTGCGAAAATATTGTTGAGTTTCAGGGTATCGTACTCCCGCGCGATCAGGTCGACCAGCGTTTCCAGCTCCCAACGGATACCGGGGTCGATGATCCCCCGGTCCTCGCCTCGTTTCCATTTATACTCGGTCTCCATTTTCAGGTAGATATATTTGTCCATCGAGTAACATTTACGGATGAACTTCCCGCGCATCCGTTCGCTGTGCGCTTCCAACGGGCTGTAAAACGCGACCCGCCGTTCGATATCGGTACGTTTCTCGGTATCGCGCCCCGCGCCGCTTTCGGCGAGCCTCGGGTAGATATGCCGGATACCGTCGAGAATCTTCTCATATCCCGCAAGCGCGGCGTCATACGTCCCCTCGCGTTCCATCCCGAGACAGTACGGCATCAATGTCGCGTGACGGTAGCTGTCCGCCGAATCGAATCCGGCGTGTAAATACCATTCCGGTATCCATTTATCGACGCTGATAACCGAATATCCCCATAATTCCAGCGCATACAACTGCGCGTTCAGTTCCTTCAGGGATTCCCCGTTATCAAAGGATACCTCGTTGAGAAGGCCGTAGCTTTTATCTCCGAGGATTCCCTTGAGCCGGGTTATATCTTCATCATTCAGTAAATCCGTCTTTATACCCAGCATCCGCGATCACTCCATTGATATCAGTTCGTAGGCGCGCGTCCCGAGGCCGATTTCCTCGGCGTACTCGAGCTGGGTGCGCCAGTCGGTCTGGGGATGCGCGTGATGGAATTTATCCTCGCCCTCGCCGTGCCCGGCAATCCCGGGATTTTTATCGGTGACCGCGGTCCCGCGTAACGCCGGCGCGGCAAGCGCCATGTCAGCGGACGCCTGATCGAGCGCCACGGGGTCGGACGACGCGAGGAAACCTATATTCGCGATCAGCGGGGCGTCGTTGGAACCCCAGCAGTCGCAGTCGGGAGAAACATCGGTGATAAAGTTGATATGGAACGACGGTTTACCGTTGACTACGGCGAACGCGTACTCCGCCATCTTCCGGCTGACATCGTCCCCCGCCGCGTCCCAGTTGACCACAGCGGAGTTGTACCGGCAGACCGCGATACATTGCCCGCACCCGACGCAGATCTCGTAATCGATGACCGCCTTTTTCTGCCCGTCGAGCGTCACCGCGTTCTGCGCGCAGTTGACGACGCATTTTTTACACCCGATGCAGTTTTCGCGGACGATCTTCGGCTTGGAGTTGGAGTGCATCTCCAGCTTCCCGCCGACCGACCCGGAGCCCATGCCGAGATTTTTCAGCGCGCCGCCGAACCCGGTCATCTCGTGCCCCTTGAAGTGGTTCATCGAGAGTATCACATCGGCGTTCGCGATCGCCGCGCCGATCTTCGCTGTCTTGCAGTATTTAAGGCCTAACTCGATCTCGCGGTAGTCGGTGCCCTTCAAGCCGTCGGCGATCACCACCGGGCATCCGGTCGCCATCGGGTTGAACCCGTTCTCGAACGCGGCTTCCAGATGGTCGACGGCGTTGGAACGGCGCCCCTTATAGAGGGTGTTGCAGTCCGTGAGGAACGGAAGCCCGCCTGCGGCGCGAATCATCCGCGATACGACGCGGGTGTAATTCGGCCGGATATACGCGAGATTCCCCGGCTCGCCGAAATGTATCTTGATCGCGGTGAGTTTTTTCTCGTAATCAATGTCCATCATCCCGGCCGCGCGGCAAAGATTTTCAAATTTATCAAGCAGGCTGCGCCCAGAGGAACGCAGATTGGTAAACCATACTTTCGACGCCACTTTTCCTCCTTAATCCGTACGCGCGCCCGTTTTGAGCAGGAGCTTGACCGTTTTATTACCGGAATCTCCCGCTAAGGGAATCGTAAAAACAAACACCTCGCCGTCCTTCTCGAACGACGACCCTCCGTACCAGAGATATCCGTCTTCCAGTTCGGTCAGGTTTTCCAGCAGTTTATTATTGATGAAGTCGTTTATCTTATATTTTTTTATCAGCTTGCCGTCCGTCCCGTAGATCACGATCATGTTATCGGTAGTCCCGGGATTCTCCCAGTCGTCGAACGTGACGACGTATTTCCCGTTATCGGTGACCAGCGCTTTCACCGGGGATACGGGATTGACGAGCTTCGCGCTCCAGACGGTGAGAAGCCCCGCCTTATACCCGGTCTGGTACAACGTGCCCTTGCAGGGCGTATCTCCGTCCGAGGGCTGAACTAACAGGCAATAATTCGAATTCGCGGAATAGAACTTTTCCGCTTTGGGCTTATCCCATTTTTTAGCGTACATCGACGATACGGAGATAAACACGCAAAAAGAGATGAACACGATCAGTTTTTTCATATTGGTTACCTCTTGGAAATAGTTTAACAGAGGGGAAGGATTTAGACAAGGAATATCGCCGATCCTGACTGTTGTTTATCCCCCGGCAAACCAGACCATTTCGCCCATACTCCCATCGAACGGCTTCGATGTAAAATCCCCGTACACGTCAAACTTACCGAACCCCGCGAGCATGAGCAGCAGCCGGAATTCCTGCTCGTATATCCAACGGAGAGACATATCGGTGAAAACCTGCCTGCCGCTCTTCAGGTAATCGAACCGCCACTTGATATACTGCACCTGCGGGATAATATCGTACCAATGGTTGAACGATACCTCGACATCCTCATCCATGCTCCCGATAAAGTATTTCCCCATCACCTGATAACGGTCGTTGGGGGATGAAGCATTATTCAGCATATCGAGGGAGGGACGGAAAAAGTTCAGGATAAGTTGACCGCCGGGGTTCAGGTGCGCCCGGATATTTCTCAGCGCGCGGATCTGTTCATCCTGAGTCGCGAGATGCAGGAAGGAGCGTCCGGGGATAAGTATCAGGTCGAATTGAAAGGGATACTGAAAATCGACCATACTTTGCCGTGAAAACCTCCCGTTGATATCGAGCCCGCGCCCGGCCGCGTTTTGTTCGAGGTATTTCAGCATCTCGGCGGAAATATCCAGACCGTATACGTCAGCCCCTTCCGCGAGGAGGTCGAGGGTCAGCCAACCCGTTCCGCACGCGATTTCCAGCGCCTTCGCGCCGGGAACTCCCCCGACGAGTTCGCGATAGTACTGGTGCTCCTCGGCACGTTTTCCCCGGTAGACCAGGTCGTATATCATCGCCCATTCTTCGTTCTGGAAATCATCCTTCATCGGCGGCTCCTTATGAACGATATTGTAAAGCCGGTAAGGTATTTTTACAAGGTTTCACCCATTTATAGCCGCTTCGAATTACCTCCTTTTCAAGGCGGCCTGTCAACCTTCTACCGAAGGTTGAAGACAGGCAAGGAAGTGACCATTGGGCGTGTTATAAAGAACTATGAAAACTATTGATATAAAAGTAAATAGTTTTGCGTCAGTCCCCGTCAGGGGGGAACCGCCCTTGTGAAAACAGGATTCAATCCTCTTGATTTAATTGACAACACCTGCGCTTCTTGTTAAAATATTAAGAATCTGAAAAAGTAAAGAGGAAAACATATGCCCGAATTAGCCCACCGTGTCAAATCGGTTTCCGCCTCAGAAACACTCGCTATCGCCGCAAGAGCGAAAGCATTGAAAAAACAGGGCGTGGACGTTATTTCTTTGGCTGCCGGCGAGCCCGACTGGGATATGCCCTACGAGGCGAAAGAAGCCGCGTTGACTGCGGTCCGCGAAGGGAATACCCGTTATACCGCCGCGTCCGGTCTCCCGGAATTAAAGGAAGCGGTCGCTGAAAAACTTACCGCCGAGAATAAGATAGAAACTGTCGCGTCGAACGTGATCATCACTACCGGCGCGAAATACGCGCTTTTCAGCGTCATCCAGGCTCTCGTAAATCCCGACGACGAGGTCATACTGATCGCGCCGTACTGGGTCAGTTATATCGAGATGGTCAAGATGGCGGGCGGTGTGCCGAAAATCATCCATACATCCGAGGACGACGGGTTTAAGCTCGATATCGACGAACTCGAGGGTTTTATCACCTCGCGGGTAAAAGGAATCATCCTGAACTACCCGTCTAACCCCAGCGGCGTCACCTATACCGCAGAGGAACTCCGCCGTATCGGTGAAATAGCCGTGAAGAAGGACATATTTATCATATCCGACGAAATATACGAGTACTTCAGCTACGATCAGCCCCATACGAGTATCGCGTCGCTGTCTAAAAAGATCGCCGATCAGACAATTACTATTAACGGTTTCTCGAAGTCGTACGCTATCCCCGGATGGCGTGTCGGTTACGCGACCGGGCCGGCGGATATTATCAACGCGATGAACAATATCCAGAGCCATTCTACATCCAACCCGAACACGATCGCGCAGATATCCATGCTGACCGCGCTGAAAGAATCGCGTAAATGGGTCGATAAAATGATCACGGAGTTCAAGGAACGCCGTGAATTTATGGTAGACGCTCTGAACAGCTTGCACGGTTTCCGCTGTATCAAGCCGGAAGGCGCGTTCTATGTCTTCCCTAATATACAGTACTATCTCGGTAACGAGGTCGGCGGGGAAGTGCCCACCGATACGGTTGCTTTTTCAAATATTCTGATGGATAAAGCCCATGTCTCCGTTGTTCCCGGAAGCTCCTTCGGACTCCAGGGACACGTGAGGATTTCCTATTGTGAATCCATACCGCGCCTGAAGGAAGCGATTGCGCGGATAGATTCGATTTTGGAAAAATAACAGGAGGTTTTAATGAGTAAGACGGTATGCGGAATTGACGCTGAAGTTCTCAAGGAAATCGGCGATATATTTTCAAAAACGAATGTAGAAGAAATCGAACTGGAAGAAGAGGATAAGTTTTATATTAAGGTGTCCCGGAAACGCCCCGATATGCCGGTCATGGCCGCCGCTCCCGTAGCGATGGCGGCTCCGGTCGCAGTCGCGGCTCCCGCGGCGCCTCAGGCAGCCCCTGCGGCGGCGCCGGCGGCTCCCGTGGCAGCCCAGTACGACAACGCGGATAAGTATCATAAAATCCTTTCGCCGGTTATCGGCAGTTATTATGAATCGTCCACACCCGGCGGCAACCCGTTCGTAAAAGTCGGGGATACTGTTTCTCCCGATACGACGGTCTGTATAGTCGAGGCCATGAAGGTGATGAACGAGATCAAGGCCGAGATCAAAGGTAAAATCGTCTCCGTCGGGAAATCGAACGGTGATTCGGTGCTCGCTAACGAGGTATTGTTCGTCGTCGAGAAGAAGTAGTGCCTTTTGCGCTGAAAATTGTCCTGCTTGTACTGCTTAGCCCGATCATCATCGCCCTGCTGATACCGGTTCTCGTCCTGCATACACTCGTACGAATCGTCAGGAAGTTCTGGCATTTTCCTATGCCGGAGTTCATGGCGCCCCTCATCGATAATAAATACCGTCATAAGTATGTCCAACCGCCCGGCGAGATGGCTATCCGTCATGGACTGACGCCGGGGATGCATGTCCTCGAGGTCGGCCCCGGCAACGCTACCTACACGATAGCATCGTCGAAACGGGTCGGGCCGAAGGGCGGGATCACCGCGATCGATATCGAGCCGAAGATGATCGAACGGGTGAAAAAGCGTCTCGCGGCGGAGGGTATCGTGAACGTCGAGGCGGTTGTCGCCGACGTGTACCAGTTGCCGTTCCCGGACGAGTCATTCGACCTGTGTTATATGATGATGGTGATCGGCGAGATTCCCGACTCCCGCAAGGCGGTGCGGGATATCCGCAGGGTACTGAAGCCCGGCGGACTGCTGACATTCACGGAAATCCTCGTCGACCCGGACTACCCCCTCAAGAGCACGCTGATCCGCAGATTCACCCCCCTCGGGTTCAAGGTCAAGGAGATTATGGGCGGATTCGTCCACTACACGATCATTTTCCAGAAAATCTGAGCCAATCTCTTAAAAAACACCAATATTTCGCTTATTTTTCTTGACTCGTGAGATGCTTCAGCTAAAATTAAAGCGGAACAACTGTAGAATAAGGGGGATTTTATGAAAAAATCGGTTGTTTTCGCTGTCGGTTTGTTCAGCCTCATCCTCGCCGTGAACAAAGTATCCGCGTTCTGTACCATCGAGGCGGTATTCGACCTTAACCCTCTCGGGGGCGCAAAGTATTCCTACAACGGGATAAATATCCCGGTTGTTTCATTAAGCGGGGATATGGGTCTGAATATCCATCTTGTCTATCCGCTATCCAAAGAGGGGGTCGACCATTTCGGGTTCGGCATCGGGGC
>JABLXV010000008.1 GCA_013177895.1 Brevinematales bacterium
ATTATCTACCTTTCTTATATCCTCGCGAAGAAACAGTCCAAGCTCGAGGATTTCACCTTCGGCATACTTCCCCCGCTGCTGCTGGTAGCCGCCATATTCTTTATTATCCTCATGCAGTCGGGCTTCTCGACAGCGGTGCTTCTCCTTGTGGTCGCGATGATTATGTTCTTCATCGGGGGCGCGTCGGTAAAACACCTGTTATCCATACTCCTCCTGAGCGTACCGGTCCTGATCATGTTCATCGTGCGGGTGGCGTACCGTCTCGACCGTATCTTTGCTTACCTCAACCCGTGGGATGACCCGTCGGGGAAGGGGTATCATATCATCCAGTCCCAGCAGGCGTTCGTGAACGGAGGGTTTCTCGGGCTGGGGCTAGGCAACAGTATCCAGAAGATCAAGAAACTTCCCACCCCGCATACCGATTTCATCTTTTCGGTGATAGCGGAGGAGACCGGGATGCTGGGTTCGATAATTCTGATGGCGGCGTTCTTTATCTTCTTTATCCGGGGCATGATGATCGCGGTAAACTGCAAGGATAAGTTCGGCCAGCTCCTCGCGTTCGGGATCGTTTCGCTGATAACCCTGCACGCCCTCCTCAATATGGCGATCGCCACGGGGATTATCCCGACCACCGGGGTATCGTTACCGTTCATCAGCTACGGGGGATCGTCGATGCTGATGATGGCGGTGGGGGTGGGTATCCTTTTAAACATCTCCGCGCAGAACGATATTCGCCCGAAAATGCAGATCAGGGATCTCGAAAACATCATCGATGAAGGATTTTCTTCAGAATAATAATAAAAACCTTTTCAATTTTTTTGTTTTACCTTATAATATTTACAGTATGGGGAAATCTGTATCTTTGAAATGTAGGAGGGGACAATGAATATCAAGGATGTGATTACCGGGAACGTTAACCTTTCGGCGTTATATGAAAAGTCCAAGTACAAATCGCCGGCGGTTTCCGAAAAATCCGGTAAAGGTTCGCAGATTGGGGAAGACAGTTTCGTATTCGAGAAAAATCTTGAGAAGGACATGATCCGGCTTCAGGAAGTCCAGAAAGATTATATGAAGAACGATATCGGCGTCAAGGGTCTCAACGATATGCAGAACCTGATCGGTTCGCTCGACGGGAAAGACCCGGATAAGATCGACTGGCCGGGTATGACTAAAAAGATGAACGCGATAGTCGGTTCGGCCACCTACGAGGGTCAGAGTGTGATCGGCTTCCTCAGCACAAAGGTCGAGGATGAGAAATCGCTCTATACCCTGAAGATGAACGTGACGAAGGAAATCAGTTCCATGCAGGCGAAGATGGACGAGAGCCGGAAGCAGATCGCGGGTTATTTGGTCAAACGGGAAAATATCGAGGTATTCGCCGGATACACGCCGGAAAAGAATGTGCAGAATATCATGGACGTCTTGGATATAGCGACCGCGCAGGGGATATATAAGAATATCGGGAACGTGAATTCTCTGCTGAAAGCCGAAAAATAGAGATGGAGCCGCTTGAGAGCCTTTTTGCCGGCGGCGAATATCCCGTAGTCATCGCGGCGGAGATCGGGATCAACCATAACGGAGACCCCGAACGCGCGAAACGCCTGATCGAGGCGGCTAAGGAATGCGGCGCGGACGCGGTAAAGTTTCAGGTATATAGAACGGAGAATTTTTATAACCGGGCGTTACAGCCCGAGGGTTTCCGGATATTCAAGGAGTACGAACTTTCGTACGACGCGTTCCGGGAACTGAAGGAATTTTCGGAAAGGGTAGGGATCGGTTTTTTTGCCACCCCGTTGGATATGGAATCGCTGGAATTCCTGCACGGGCTTTCGGTAAAAGCGGTAAAGATCGCGAGTTCGGATATTACTACCGAACCGCTTCTTCACCGTATCAGGGAACTGAAACTCCCGGCTATCCTTTCCACCGGATTTGTGGGTATGGACGCAATCGAGCGCGCCGTGTCGATACTGGACGCGAAGAAGACCGCGCTTCTCTATTGTGTTTCAAAGTATCCGGCGGATAAACACGATTTCGATTTGAATTTTATACCAGCGCTTCGGGAAAGGTTCGGAATGCCCGTGGGGTTTTCCGACCATAGCCTGAATATTTATTTTTCGGTTGCCGCGGTTGCGTTAGGCGCGCGGATGATCGAACGGCACTTTACCATCGATAATAATTGGCCGGGCGCCGATCATGCGATCTCACTGGATCAGGCGAAGTTCTCCGAACTGGTACGCGCGATCCGTGAGGTCGAAAGCACGATAGGGCCGGGCGGGAAAAAGATAACGGAATTCGAGCGAAAGATTCGCGGGCTGTCTATGCGGGGGATGTACGCCAAACGGAATATCCCGGCGGGCAGTCGGATTGAGAAGGAAGACATTGCGTTATTAAGGCCGGGCGGCGGCGTTCCTATGGAGGAATACTTGTCGCGGATCGGTAAAACTGTCGATAAGGATATCGCTGAAAATGAAAAAATTTAGTGTACCTGTCAAGACGCAGATATGTGATTATTCCTGCACTAAAGATATTTGGATAACGTTTAATCATCAATGCGAATCGCTCTATCATCCTATCAATATTCATTATCCCCACGCGTTAACGGTAGGGATCGATAAGCAATACCCTTATGTTCAGCAGGTCGAGACGCTGGATGAAATGATGAAAGCGGGGCAGGACGTGTTTTCCGGCGACCCGGCGCGTTCCGATGTCGTATCTATGTACCCTCTCGACGGATATTTCAACTCCGTCCGGTGCGACAATTTTTTCTGGGTGGTCATCAAGCGGAAAGAGAAAAAATACACGATAATGACCGGGGGCACTCCCGAGAAGTGCAAACTGGATTTTGACGATACCATCGTGGTGTTCGAACGCCCGTTACCGAAGGATGCGCTCGAGACGATTATCCCGCCGTTCTATAAGGAGACCCGGATTTCCTACGCGATGATGGACGAACTGACCGGCCTGATGGAAAAGCACAAATTGGACGCGAAGGTCTTCGGCGTATTCGATCATTCCGCGAACGAGTCCAGCACGATTACGATCAAGTCCACACTGAACGCCGTATCGATGACCATCGACCTGGTCAAGAATAAGGTGCTGAAGTACCATTACGATAAAATATGGAAGATAGAGACCGTCCTTCACGAGGCGCTCGTGAACGCGATCACCTACGGGAACGAGCTCGACTATACGAAGCCGGTCGTGCTGAGTTACGAGATCGGCTATAAGGGAATGCGCCTATGGGTGCGCGATATGGGCGACGGTTTCGATGTGGACAATATCGCGGTGCCGATGGGGAACGAGTCGCTCGACAGGATTTCCGGCCGCGGGATATATATAATGAAGAAATTTTCCGAGGCTTTCTTCTTTAATAAAAAAGGCAACGAGATGCTTTTATTTTTCGAATTTTGATTTTTTCCCCGTTCCATTTTACAATAATCAACCAATCGTAAAAAATGCAAGGAGAGATAGATGAAATTCAAAGTGCTGGTAACCGACAAACTAGAAAAAGAAGGGATCGACATACTGAAGAAGTATAAAGAAATCGAGGTGATCGAGAAGGACACGATGACGCCCGAAGAGCTCAAGGTGGACATCAAGAACTACGACGCGATCATTGTCCGCAGCGCCACTAAGATGAAGAAAGATATCATCGAAGCGGCGGACAACCTCAAGGTGATTTCCCGCGCGGGCGTGGGCGTCGATAATATCGATATTCCCGCGGCTACCGCGAAGGGTATAGTCGTGATGAACGCGCCTATGGGCAATACGGTTTCGACCGCGGAACTCGCGTTCGCGCTGATCATCTCCCTCGCCCGTAAAATCCCGTTCGCCTACGCGTCGATGAAAGAAGGCAAATGGGAGCGCTCCAAGTTCAACGGTATCGAGCTGAAGGGGAAGACCCTCGGCGTTATCGGGCTGGGCCGTATCGGCACCGAAGTCTCGAAGCGCGCGAAGGCGTTCGAAATGAACGTGCTCGGCTTCGACCCGTACCTCTCCGAGGAGCGCGCGAAAGATTTGGGGATCGAGCTCTCCGACCTGAACCGCATCTATAAGGAAAGCGACTTTATTACTATACACACCCCGCTTACCGACCAGACCCGCGGGATGATCGGTAAGAACGAATTCGCGATGATGAAAAAGACGATGCGTATCGTCAACGCCGCGCGCGGCGAAATTATCAGCGAACAGGCGCTCGCCGACGCATTGAAGGAAGGCGTAATCGCCGGGGCGGCGGTGGACGTCTATGCCAAGGAACCCCCGTTCGAGCCGCGCAACCCGCTTCTCGACGCCCCTAATCTGGTCACCGTGCCGCATCTGGGCGCATCGACCGAAGAGGCGCAGTTCAATGTCGCGATGGAAAGCGCCGAAACAGTGGCGAATTTCCTCGTACACGGCGTGATCGTCAACTCGATGAATATGCCGTCTATCAATAAGGAACTTTTCGAGGAATTCAAGGTATATATCAAGCTTGCGGAGAGTCTGGGCTCGCTGATTTCGCAGGTGGTCGAGGGACAGGTCGAGGAAGTGACGGTGAGTTACGAGGGCGATATCTCGCATAAGGACGTATCCCTCCTGACACGCGCCGCGCTGAAGGGGCTGTTCCAGAGCTTCATGGGCGAATCGGTAAACTATGTCAACGCGGTGTCCATGTCGCAGTCGCAGGGCATCAGCGTTGTCGAGAAGAAAGACCCCGATTTCTCGAGCGAATACACGAACCTGATCCGCATGAATGTACGCACCAACAAGGAGACGATGGAGCTCTGGGGATGCGTCTACTCGAGCAATGTCGCCAAGATTGTGAAATTCAACGATTATTTCTTCGAGATGAAGCCCGAAGGTATATTCCTATTTATCTATAACGAGGACAAGCCCGGCGTGGTAGGAAAGATCGGCACCGTGCTGGGTAATAACAGCGTCAATATCGCGGGCCTGATGCTCGGCAGGGACACCAAGACGAAAATCGCGCTCTCGATGGTACATATCGATTCCGAGATCAGCGATAAGGTAAAGAAGGAACTGGAAGCGATAGACGCGATCAAGAAACTGAAAGTAATCAAGCTGTAGGCCGATATGAATTCAAAAGAACTGAAAGAACTCGTCCGTTCGGAACGGTTGGTTCCAATTCTCCGGACGGACAGCGCGAAGGAACTCGAAGGGGTAACCCGCGCGGTTAAGGAATCCGGGATTAAGGTGATCGAGTTCACGATGACTATCCCGGGTGTGATCGACGAGATACCCGCGTTAAAGGCGAAATTCCCCGAACTGGTGTTCGGGCTGGGCACCGTGTTCCGCGAGGAAGACGCGAAGGCGGCGATTAAAAACGGCGCCGATTTCATTGTCAGCCCTATCGCCGCGCTGAATCTGGTCGATGCGGTCAAGGGCGAGGATAAACTCCTGATGCTCGCGGCGTTCACACCGACCGAGATATTTACGGTTTACCAGGCGGGTTCGGATATCATCAAACTGTTCCCCGCGAGCGCGGTCAATCCCGGGTATATCAAGGCGATCCGCGGCCCGATGCCGTTTGTGGATATACTGCCGACCGGCGGGATCGACCTGATCTACGGGCTGCAGTTCCTCGCGGCGGGCGCTATCGCTGTTGGGATGGGCGAAACGGTATTCAATAAGGAAAGCATCAAGCGCGGCGAGTTCGATTCGATTACCGCCGCGTTGAAGAACGCCCGCGAACGCCTTCGTGCGGCGGGAAAGAAATAGTATAGTTAAATATTCTAAAATATACGCGAGCTTGTCCTCGCCGTAAGGCGGGGGCGCACGCGCCCGCGAGGCGCCGGAAAAAAGTAATGTTACCGGATATGTTGATTTGAGGAGAGTTGTATGAAGACGGCCTTTGTATTAAAGGGTGAACTCTCGGATCACGATACGATCAAGCTGAAGGAACCCGTCCCGATCGAGGATGGGGAAATCAATGTGATTATCGAAAAAACATCTATCATAGACGTGAAAAACGCGGGAAAGAGTCTGTACGGCGCGTTGCGCGGTGAAATTAAAATGGCGGACGATTTTAACGCCCCGTTGGAATGCTTCAAGTAATATTATATATTAATCGCTAAAAGTAATACTACTGTCTAGCGATATATTTTCATCCAAGTTATTTATCCCGCAGTACTCGCGCTTTCTTTATCCGCCCGGTATTCACGAATATCCGTACCAGCATAACGATAATAGCGATAATCACTATCCCCGCGAAGACGGCAAACGGGACGGGAGTTCCCGCAACAGACGGGTCGGGGAGGTGCATGACGACCTTCAGCCAAACCATCGCGATCAACCCCGCGGTCAGCCATACCATGTGAAATATGCCCCACCCGATGCTCCGCTTCAGAAGGATAACAGTTTCGTCCGGTCCTCTTTCCTCCGATTCGTCGGGGCGGCGGATCTCCCGCACCATCAGGAACGATACCAAACCGATCAGTGTAGCCAGTGGGATGAGGATAATGACCGACACAATTTGAGCATACGGGAACAGGAGCAGGATATCGCACGCGGTCAGGAATATGAACACCCCCAGCAGGTTAACATACAGCCCGAGTTTCGGTTTTTTCATTCGTCCCCCTTTTGATTATCCTTGAGCGCTGCCAAGCCTGCTATGAAATCCGCGATTCGCGGGCCGGGACGCGACAAGGTGTCGGTGTCGATAAAATATATCTTCGCGTGCAGGTGAAAAATTTTCACGAGGCTGTCGAAATAATCCTTTTCCTTCGCGAAATCGTCCGCGATAAACAGGTAGTCCGGGTCCATCCCGGCGATCATCTCCTCGGAGAGCATCGGGTATGCCGCAGATGACTGCACCGTGTTGCTGTATCCCGCGATACGGAGCACGTCCCCGATAAAGCTCTGTGTCGACGCGCTGAAAACGGGCTTCATCGATATGACGACCAAAGCGGAGGGACTTTTATCGGACGCGGGCAGGGCGGATAATGTCCCGATCATAGGGGCGAGTATATCGGCGGGATTTTTCCCGAAAACCCCCGCGAGCATCGCGAGGTTGGTCAGGATATCCGCGACCGTGTTCTCCTTCAGGATGAGCACATGGATACCCAGCGACTCCAGCCGTTCCACCTTATCCTTGGGATTTCCCGACCATGACGCGAGCACGAGGCCGGGTTTCAGCGCCGCCACTTTTTCGATATCGAAGTCGCTCAGTCCGCCGACTTTCGGGAGATTGGTGACTGCGGGAGGGTAATCGCAATACGCGGTCACCCCCGCCAGACGGGAGCCCTCGCCGATAGCGAACATCATCTCAGTCAGCGACGGCGCGAGGCTGACCACCCGTTCGGGCGGTGTAATAGGAATATTCTTCTGATCGGGTTTACCGCATGAAAAAAGCAGAATCAAAAGGACGACAGAAACCGGAACCCTCATCGGGTTTTCCACTCCCGCATATCCTCGATAAACTCGTCGAAAAGGTAGTAGGAATCGTGGGGGCCGGGCGACGCTTCGGGATGGTATTGCACCGAGTACGCGGGCGCGTCCTTCAGGCTGAGCCCCGCGACCGTCTGGTCGTTGATATTGACATGCGTGATTTCGACATTATCGGGGAGGCTGTCCGGGTCGACCGCGAACCCGTGGTTATGCGACGCGATCTCGACCTTGCCGGAGCGGAGGTCTTTGATCGGGTGGTTCGCGCCCCTGTGCCCGAATTTCAGCTTGTAGCATTTCCCGCCGGCCGCGAGCGCGAGAAGCTCATGCCCGAGACATATCCCGAAAATGGGGATTTGCCCGATCAGTTCGCGGATTGCGGTGATCGCGTAATCCACCGGTTCCGGGTCGCCGGGGCCGTTGGATACGAATAACCCGTCGGGATTGAGCGCCATAATCTGCGCGGACGTATAACTCGCGGGAACAAGCGTAATATTGCATCCCCGGTGGTTGAGGATACGCAGGATATTGGTCTTGATACCGGCGTCCAGCGCGACCACATGATACGCGCCCGGATGGCGTTCGCCCCACTGCATGGGCGTATCGATAGTGACTTCCTTCGCGAGGTCGAGGCCGACCATATTCCGTACGCGCGAAAGTTTGGCGCGGAGGCTTTCCTTACTGAAATCCACCGACGACAGGATACCGTTCATCGCGCCGGTGATACGGAGGATACGGGTCAGCTTGCGGGTGTCGATTCCCTCGATGCCGACAATTTTATTACTCTCGAGATAGCTGCCGAGCGACCCGGTCGCGCGCCAGTTCGAGAAGGTCTTCGAGTACTCGCGGACGATAAACCCCGCAGCCTGCGGCTTGCCGGACTCCACATCGTCGGGATTGACACCGTAGTTGCCGATCTGGGGATAGGTCATCGTGACGATCTGCCCCTTGTAGGACGGGTCGGTGAGGATTTCCTGGTATCCGGTCATCGAGGTGTTGAACACGACCTCGCCTGCGGTTTCGCCGGTATGCCCGAACGCTTTCCCCTCGAAGGTTTCGCCGTTAGCGAGCATCAGGATAGCTTTAGACATATTGCCTCCGTTCTGTAAACGGTTAATTATAATATAAACCCCCAAAAAGGGCAAGTACTGCGTACGGCTAAACCCATTACGGTAACCTGCGATATTTTATAGAGATAGCCTGCGACGAGAATATTTGGTTAACGTGCGCGGCACCTGCGCGGGAGCAAAACCCAGTACTAAAGTATCCGGCAGTAAAAAGCGTTAGCCTGCGCCATGGTAAATAGCCAAATGTTAGGGTACGCAGTACCTGCGTACGGCTAAACCCATTACGGTAACCTGTGATATTATATAGAGATAGCCTGCGAACGGGATATTTGGTTCGCGCGCGCCGCACCCGCGCTGGTGTGTCTTGCTTCCAACACGGGCTGTATTTTTCTACCGGATAAACCTTTCATATCGGGTTTAGCGTGCGCAGCACCCCGGGATGATGGGCTCGAAAATATTCAATCAACACGGGCTGTATTTTTCTGCCGTGTAAACCATTCATATCGGGATTAGTGTGCGCAGCACCCCGGGATGAAAAGAAGAATCTAACAATTCGATTGAGAATATATTTATAAAAATTCCGCCATACTATTGCATAAGTTAACGGATAAATGTAAAATAGTAAAACAAGTAAGGGGTGTAATTATGAAAAGAGTATTCGCAGTATTCGGGGTGTTTTTAGGGGTGTCTCTGCTATGGGCGGAGCCGTCGATATGGCGGCATGCGGAGTGCGGGGGTGTGGATGAGGTTAAGGCGTATTTGGACGCCGGAAATCAGGTGGATGCCACCGACGAAAAAGGGTGGACATTGCTCCATCACGCGGCGTACGGGGCAAGCGGAAAAATGATAAAGTTCCTCCTCTCAAAAGGGGCGGACGTCAATAAGAAGGTCGCGCCGAACGGGTACAAGCACGGCCCGATTGTTAGCGATTTCGCGTGGGAATGGCAGTACTTCGGGATGGATTCCGCGGGAGTGACCGCATATACCCCTCTCCATCTCGCGCTGATGAATCTTCGAAATACGGGATCGTTTAGCGCGGTAAAGGAACTGGTTGACGGCGGGGCGGATATTACAATCCCGATGCAGTTTAACGGATTTGGGCCGAAAAAAATGGTCGATAGCCCGATGAACGTACTGGAATTCGTCCTGACCCGTTTTACCTACGGGATGGGCGGCCCCGACCAGATCAAAGCGGCTAAGTTCCTGTATGCGGCGAACGCTAAGCTCCCGAAAAAGCAGCAGATGAAGACCGGAAAGTATATGGCGAAACCGGAAGCGTATCTGATCAAGGATGTCCAATTGGCGATCTTCTGGATGATACGAAAAAAGTGAAAGGATTCATCTCCAAGAAGAAGGTAACACCCGAGTTGGTGAAAACTGCGGTGATCGCCGATAGTCCCCAGTCGTTAGGCCTGATGATCAAGGCGAAGCTGATCGATAAGACCCCGAAAACCGGCTACGACCTCCTTCTCACCTCGTGCATGAATAATTCTATCGGGACGGCAAAGCTTCTGATAGAAAGCGGGATAGACCCGAACTGGGTGCCGGCAATAACGAATAGCGGCGATCCTTACAATCCAAAATATAAAGAAGTCCATGTAAATAAAGGAACACCGGTATTATACTACGCGTTGTTCGATAGCCCTGATCTCAAACTGGCCGAATTACTCCTTTCCAGAGGGGCGGTTCCCAATGCGGATCTTCTCGGTAAAGCGGCTATGGAATGCCGGATGGAGATTATAAATATGCTTCTTGCCAAAGGCGGAAAGAACTGCATTAAGGACGATCTCCTGATCGATATGATTACCTGCCGGAAGGAAGAGCTTGTCCCGGTCATGGAGGTGCTCCTGAAAAACGGTGCCGATCCGAATACTGTATCCCAGAATCTGAATATGAACCTTCTCCAAATTGCTGAAAGTTATAATAATACCGGGATGGTAAAAGTATTGAAGGAAAACGGCGCTCAGTAAATAAAAAAGGGGCTGTCCCAAAAGGGTACTTTAGAGAACTTTTGTCATTGCGAGCGAATTTGAAAAATTCGTGAAGCAATCGATCATATTAACTGATAAATATTTACACAGACTGCTTCGACGCGTTGCGTCTCGCAGTGACAGACTTTTCTACTATTTCTATGCTTTTGGGACAGCCCCTTTTTTATCAATCAAATCTTAATCGATAGAAGATGTATCTTCAATGAAAAAGAAGGCCGAGTTCCGACTCACCTACCAGGGATTATAATCGAGTATATACATATTGGAGATTTTTTGCCATAGCCCGCTATCGACGAAGTTATAATTATTGGTACTGGTGATACTGGAATACATAAACATCAGGTTGTTGGTTTCGTCAACCGCGTATGTGCCGGTATTGGTTAAAAAATCCCCTCCGTTGGTCCTGCTGAACGAGGTAAAGGTTTTATTGGAATTGAATTGATAGATCGACAGGGTGGTATCTTTGGTATATTTTGTCCCGGGAGGAGTCTGCTCGGATAAAAACCATTTCCCGACAAACGCTTCGGTTTCGGTTATGGTTTGAAACAAAGCCGGCGCGCACCCGGATAATGCGATTAATACCGCAAAGCCGATAAAATAAGCCGCGAAAACCTTTTTCATGCTGTCCCCCTTTTTTCTATATCATAAATTATACACCTGTTAACCGAAAAAACAAGTAAAGACGGCGTTTATTTGTAAAAATAGCCGCTTCGTTCAACGGAATACAAATGATGTTATCCCGCGATCTCGCGCCGGATGACGGTATAAAATTCGTCGCGGGCGGCGCGTTCCCGCCATGGGGAATGCCCGCAGTCCTTCAGCAGGATCATCTTGAATTTCTGGAGGATACGCGATAACGGTATCTTGACTCCGTCGGCGGGATGCGGGTCGTAATCTCCGTGGATAGCGGTCACCGGGCAATGGATGCCTCGCCCGATATCGAGAAGCGCGCCGCTCAGCCGGAGTTCCGCAGCCTCCGGCCAGATATCGTCGTACTGCGCGAAATCGAAACCCGCCTCCTTCGATTCTTCCGTGATCGGGTCGAAGTTGTCGGTCTTGATCAGGATATCGTCGAACTTCTCGTAGATGCGGGCTTTTTCCGCGGGCGAGGATTTATAGGATCGCTTGATTACCGCGAGGAAATCCTCGCGTTCTTCGCCCGTCAACCGGCTGACACGGGTTTCCTCTATCATCGGCACATATCGCCGCTCGAACGGCCCGCTCCCCACGAGGATGAGTTTTTTTACCGAGTGGGGGTGGCGCGCGGCGAATATCCACGCGAGCCATGCCCCCCAAGAATGCCCGATCAGCACGACGGGTTTCGATGCGTGAGTGTCGATCACCTCGGCCAGTTCGATGACCAGTCCGTCGATCGTATCGGCGTTCTGCATCGGCTCGAGCACGCCGCGCTCCTTCGAAAGCTCCTGCGCTACCGGAGCCATATCGCCCTTCGCGCCGGGGCCGCCGTGCAATACCGCTACCTGGAACGGGCTCGCGCCCCATTTTCTTAATGTTTCCATAGGTGGCACCTCTATAATTTTAAGCCGAACCCCGCGTAAAACTCCGCGCGAAGCTCGGCGCCGCGGAAATCGTAATACCCCGCTAAGTGGAAGTTCGGATGCACGGTGAAGAAAAAGGTATCTCCGAGGCCGAAACGGTAATCCTGTATCAGCGAAACCATCCACCCGTCGGAATAGAACCGGAAACGCACCACGGCTTCGGGATTAAAGAATCCGAACCGCGCCGCGATCCCCGCGAGGACGGCCGGCTGGAACGACGTCATTTTCATGGGGAAGGACTGGTAAAATACCCCGCCCGCGCCCGCGTAAATATCGAATATATCGCAGGAATACAGGCCGTACTCGCCGTGCGCCCATATCTCGTAATTCCCGTCGGAGATAATATAGAGCGACCCGTATCCGGCGATCCCAGCGCCGATCCGCAGGGGAAGCCCGAATATGTCAGGCGAACGGTAGATGACCTGCGACGAGCCCGTCCAGTATAAGGTGTTCCACCTTCCGAGCAGGATGGTTATCTCATGGGTATTGGCCGCAGCGTAAACGGATGCCGCGCGGAACAGCAGTCCCGCTATCAGGAGATTTCTCACGGCGTTACCTCCGCGTAGGTTTTCCCGATCTTTACCTCGTCGTAATAGACGATATTCGTCCCGGCCGCGTCCTCGTCGCGGTATAGCCCGATCTTCAGGTAATTTCCCACCCTATTGACGACGGTTTTCGAGTATATCCGTTCCGGGTAAAGATTCGTCCCGTTAACCCAGCCCTCGACAAACCCGTCGCCGTACATCGACCATTTGACCCGGACGACCACGTCGAACCATGCCCCGTATGAGACATTGACGCCGTTCTCCCACATGACTTTCGCCTTGATGCCGGAGTAGAGGACGTTGAGGTAGACTTTATTGGAGAGGTAATTGATGGAGATGGGCGGGGAATTGCGTGGGAAGCTCGACCAAGAATCGTTACTGAACGGGTCGGGCTGGTCGTGCCATTGCCCGATAATCTGCCATTTCCCGTTATCGGTATATCCCGGCGCGAGCATACAGCTCCATCCGTAATACACCTCCTCGCCGTAGGGGTCCATGTTGAAATAGGCCATCTCGGTACGGTTGCCGGTATGCCATGTCACTCCCGGGAGGATGGTGAACCTGACCGCGTAATTCCCGGTACGGACGATGTTCGACTGTACCTCGATCAAGCCGGGGAGTCCCTGTTCGAGATTCCATACGCCTGTAGCGCCGTCCTCGAAACCGGAGGTAAACGGCTGAAACGATCCGGGGTTATAGATCGGGACAAGCCCGCAGGCGGAAAAGGTGATGAGGAACAGTAAGACCGGGAAAACAATTTTCATGTGACACCCCCTAGATATATCATAAGATAGCCGGGTAGAAATATCAAAAATAATTGGAAGTTCCGCTGAGGGGATGGTTTTACGATATGTCCGATTTATGACCTGTCGGGATTCGCATCGGGATAACAGCAAAGTACGGTATCAAGGTATTCCAAACCGCGGAAATATTCGCAGATAGAGGTGTTTTTAACCGCGCAATGATGCAACTGGGTTCCCTCTTCCTTATTCCACGGGCATTCGTCCTGTTTCCAATCCACGTTTCCCATGCTGGTGAGGTCGATATCGCAATTAGCGCCCTTCAGTTTCAGCGTGTTCATATTCTTATCCTTTTTTGCCTCTATTTGCGGGAAAGAAATATCAAAAATAACGCCGACCCCATGGACGGGGGAGTCCCGCGATGACAGGGATGTCAGGGAGCGGGGCAACCCCATGGACGGGGGAGTCCCGCGATGACAGGGATGTCAGGGAGCGGGGCAACCCCTCGCGGAGACGGCGGATTTGCTTATTTTCGTTCGCCGATGGCGGTCCACTTCTTATCGAGCTTTCCCTCATAACGGGAAGTGGGGCGGATCAGACGGTTATCGGTAAGCTGTTCGCGGATATGCGCGATCCATCCGGGAGTGCGCGACGCGGCGAATATAGTGGTATAGTACTCTTTCGGGATATCGAGCGCGTACTGGACGACCGCCGAGTAAAAGTCCACATTGGGATGAATCCCCTTCTTTTCCATCACCAGCTTCTCGATACGCGTGGCGATCTGGAAAAGTTTCTCCTGACCGCGTTTCGCGGCGAGTTTCTCCGCCCATATCTTTAAATGCCGGGCGCGCGGGTCTTCCGTCTTATATATTCTATGTCCGAATCCCATGATCTTTTTCTTCTCGTTCAGCAGGCTGTCGATATACTCTTCGACCTCGTCCACATGCCCGATATCGGAAAGCATCTCCATCACCTTCTGGTTCGCGCCGCCGTGAAGCGGGCCCTTCAATGTGCCTATCGCGGAGGTCAGCCCGGAATAGATGTCCGACAGAGTGGACATGGTCACGCGCGCGGAGAACGTCGACGCGTTGAAACCGTGGTCGGCGTGCAGGACAAGCAGGGTATCGAACGCCTTCGACTCTTCCTCGTCGGGCCATGTGCCCCGGAACATGTAGAGGAAGTTTTCGGCGAAACTCCGGTCGATATCCGGTTCGAGCATCGGCTCGCCGCGTTTGATCCGGTGCATTCCCGCGACGATAGACATTACCCGCGCGATCAGTGTGATCGCCTTCTTATCGAACGCGCGCCCGCTGAGTTCCTCGGCGCTCGGGTCGAGACATCCCAACGCGGAGACCGCGGTGCGCAGTACCGCCATGGGATGCGAATAGTCCGGCATCGACTTGATCAACTGGACTACTTCATACGGGATATGCATATTCTTGATCAGTTCATGCGAAAAGCGTTCCAAATCCCGTTCATTGGGTAAATCTTCATGATCGTGCCAGAGGAGATACGCGACTTCTTCGAACGATGTACGTCCGGCGAGCTCATGGATATTATAACCGCTGTATACCAGAATCCCGTTCACTCCATCGACATAGCTGATGGTAGTTTCCCCCGCGGCGACTCCTTCCAGACCTCTGATGTAGCCTTTTTTGTCGGCGATTTCCTGATCCTTCATAGGATACCTCCTCTCAGTTAAGTATTTACCGTCCCGAATTCTCCGGGTACATTCAGTCAAAATGTTCACCCATTATTATAACATAATATCCGGTTTTTGTGAAATTTTAGGCACTGCGCACACTAACCCTATTTCGATAAGCTCCACTTCAATACAATGCTGGCCTGCGATGTCAGACAAGATAATTTTTCGGCAAACGCGCCGGAAACTACGGGAACTTGTCATCCCGTTTGACTATTGGGCAGTTCTAAAAACTCAATAATAATTAAGAGATTACCAAATAGAAAAATAACCCTGTCATTGCGATGCCGCGCAACAAAACTTATTGAAGCGCGGTAGAAGCAATCTATTCTATTGCCATTTAATAAATTACATAGACTGCTTCGTCACTGCGTTCCCTGTCTACCTTCGGTAGAAGGCAGGCTCGCAGTGACATAGTAATATCTTCTTTATTCGTTAATTATACGTATTCATTTCCATGAAGTTTTTAGAACTGCCCTATTGTATAAAGAAAGCATTATTGACATTTCGCTCCTTTTATTTTATCGTTTTACCGTCAAACTGCGGAGCGGAGGTGCTTGGTATGGCGGTAAAGCGGGAAAACTGGGCGTCCAAGATTGGGGTGATACTTGCGGTCGCGGGAAGCGCGGTCGGCCTCGGGAATTTTCTCCGTTTTCCGGGGGTCGCGTCCGTCAACGGCGGCGGGGCGTTCCTTATCCCGTACTTCATCGCGCTGATCTTCCTCGGCATCCCCCTCGCGTGGGTCGAATGGACGCTGGGACGCTACGGCGGTCAGTTCAGCCACGGCAGCGCGCCGGGGGTTCTGAACGCGGTCGTCCGTAAGCCGTGGGCGAAATACCTCGGATCGCTCGGTATCTTCGGCCCGATGTTCATCAATTTCTACTATATTTACGTCGAGTCGTGGCTTCTCGGGTATGTCTGGTACTCCATACAGGGACTCCTCACCCCCGCGTCGACGTCCCCCGCGCTGATAGGCACATTCTTCTCCAATTATATCAGCCTGTCGACCACCCTGTTCGGAATACCCGCGTCGCTTTTCTTTTTCCTGATAACACTGTTAATCAATCTTGCGATCGTGTTTTTCGGCGTGAAGAAGGGTATCGAACGCGCGTCGCAGATCATGATGCCCGTCCTGCTCGTCCTGAGCGCGCTGATGATGATCCGGGTGCTCACGCTCCCGAATATCGGGCAGGGTTTCGCGTTCCTGTGGAATCCCGACCTTTCGCGGCTGGGGGATATCAACGTCTGGTTCGCCGCGTCGGGGCAGATATTTTTCACTCTCAGCGTCGGTATCGGGGCGATCCTGACCTACTCGTCGTATGTAAAACGGAACCAGGACGTGGTGCTCTCGTCGCTGACCGCGAACGCTACCAACGAGTTTTTCGAGGTGATTGTCGGGGGTACGCTGGTGATCCCCGCCGCGATCGCCATAATGGGGATAGATAAGGCGCAGTCGATCGCGTCGTCGGGAACATTCAGCCTCGGGTTTATCACGATGCCGCAGGTGCTGGGGGCATTCCCGCTCGCCGCGTTGTTCGAGACCCTCTGGTTCGTCCTGCTGTTTATCGCGGCGATCACGTCGTCGATCTCGCTTCTCCAGCCGGGGATATCGTTCTTCGAGGACGAAATGAAGTTCAGCCGCAGGAAATCGATTATCACGCAGTTCGGAATATTTTTCGTGATGGGACTGCTCGCGGTATTCGGGCTGAACGCGGGTGCGGTGGACGAGATGGATTTCTGGGCGGGAAATTTCGCGCTGATCCTGTTCGGAACGATCGAGGCGGTGGTGTTCGCATGGATACTCGGCGCCGATAAGGGGTGGAAGGAGATGACGCGCGGCGCGGATATCAAGCTCCCGAAGTTCTTCAAGTTCGTCCTGAAGTATATCACCCCGACCTACCTGATCATCCTGCTCGCGGCATGGTTTATTTTCAAGGGATGGGATTTTATCACCCTGAAGGGGATGGATTATAAAGATTTCACGCAGATGGATATTAAGGACTCCGCCGCGCTGATACAGCGCCTGCAGGGAGTCAACGAACCGCTCGCGATGCACCTGATCGAATACTTCGATCCCGCCGACCGTGAAACAATCATGTCGTTTAAGGTCGAGATGCTGTCGGAGCACGATACTTTCAAGAAAGAACTTTCGAAGGCGGTGAATTCGGAGAATGTGACGCTTGGCGCGATCACGAATTACCTGACGTATGGGGGAGTGCCCGATATAGTGAAAACCCCGGAATACGGCTCCCATCGCGGATTGCTCGAACTGGTCGCGCAGATCGCCGCGAAGCCCACGGGTTATGAGAACGCGCAGGCCGCGCTCCTCAACGGGCTGAACCGATGCCTGACGGTAACCAACTTCTACGCGGCGACATTGTTCCCGAAGGATATGCTCGACCCGTCGACTGCCGCGTTAATCGCGGAGCACCTGAAAAATCCGCCGAACCCCGCCGAGATCAAGAAGCTGAACCGTTTCCTGATCAGCGATATGTTCCGCGGCCTCGTATTCAAATTCCCGCGCGCGGAATTTATGGGCGGCTTGGTCGATCAGAAACTGTTTATCGGGACTATCCGCATTATTTTCGTCATATTCCTGTTCATAATCAATCTGATTATTTTCTTCGCGTGGAAGAAATATAAGCTCGACGATAAACTCAACGCAGTAGTGGAGGGGGAATAATATGAGAATAATATTTATCCTGCTGCCGATCCTAGCGCTGATCGGGGTTCCGGCGTACGGCCAGCCCGTTAATGAAGTAGTCGGGCTGACACTCCCCACCGACGGGCAGATTGTCTACGAGGATTTACAAATCACGGCCGCGATAAAGACGAATATATCAGTGAAGATATCCGTTTATTTCGAGGGAGTCCTCGCGATGACCAATTCCGTCGATCAGGGGAAATTCGCCGGGAGCACGAATATTACCATGACGGTTCCGGTGTCCAAACCCGGGACGAATACCCTCAGGGTGGAGGTCTGGCAGACCGGCACGATAGCCGGGGGATTGGGTCAGGAACCGTGGGGATCCGATGAAGCGTTACTTCTCGCCCGGACGGTAATAGTTATCCGGGAATACCGTCTGAACGCGGCGGGGTGGATATTCCTCATCTTCGGGTGGGGCGCCATCATCTCGCTCGGGATATTTTCCTATGCCCGGATATTCGGCATCAGGAAGGAGAAGATTGTCGAGCCGCTCGAGATCGATACCGGTGATGAAAAATAGGAATTGTTTAACCGCTAATTAAAAATTCAGGTTTCATTTTCCGAAAAAGCATGGTATAATAGCAAGGGCTTGTGGGGTAAGGATATCATTGCGGGTTAATCCGGCGGGATTAGCGATGAAATCTATTAAACTATTACCCGGTCAATAGAACGGTTACCGGTGAATGCGGTAAAGTATCCCCGCAGGAAGGGGAGTTCCCGCATCATTATATATACCCATAGAGTTAGGGGAGGAAATGAATGAAACGTTTACTGATGATAGCGGGGATAGTTTTATTAACAGCAGGCTTGACCTACCCGAAAAGCGCCATCGACTTCGGCGGGGGCGTTTGCCTCTTCGGGGACGCGATGGGCTTCTCCATCCAGGCGGGGTTCAAGCAGAGCCTCGGGGGATGGATGTCGATGTTCGGGAGTCCTATGAACGGCGGTATCGCCGACGACCTGTTCGTATCGGTCGGACTTAACACCGACTTCGTGCCCGTCGAGTTCGGGATTACCACAATCGAGCCGGGCATCTCCGGGAGCTACCGGATCAGGCTGTTCGAGGGATTATCGCTATATCCCGCAGTCGGGTTGGGCGTGCCGATAAATATATTCACCCTCAAGGGCGTCGCGACCACCAGCGCGGGATTTATGCTCCGCGTCGGCGGGCGCGTGGGATACCAGATTATAGAATCGCTCGAAGCGGGTATCGGCGCGGATTACCGGATGAATCTCACAGGGGTCTTTATCGGCTCTGTCGGTATCTTTGCCTATGCGTCGTTGACCATATAATCCGGGGGGTATTATGAAACGCGTTCTACGTACCTTATTTTTCAGTATAATTTTCCCCGCGGCATTGTTCTATAACGCCTGCGCGGTGCAGGGGTCGTTATCATACGAACTGACGGTTACCAATGTCGTCCAGCCGAACCTGAATATTACCAACTATTATACGGTTATCGAGCTTGTGAAATATACCAATGTAAGCATTATCACCAACCATGTGCAGATCACTAACGACGGGTATGTCCTGCAGGGGAATATCTATATCACGAATACGTTCAACGAGCAGTGGGTACAGCCCACGTTCAAGATAATGGGGACTATCGACGGGGATATCGTCAACTTTATTCCCGACGGGAGCGCGTCGTTAAACGTCACTGTCACCAATAGCGGGTTTATCACCAACGGGAAGGTATCCACCCCGTCGCCCGGATTGAAGGCGTGGGAGGCGGTCGTATTCCAGGAGACCGCGCCCTATATTTTCGTCAAGGTCTCCGCGAATCTGACCGGGATCGGTTCCTACTCGATGGCGCTGAATTTCCATGTGAAGAACTCTCCTTATATCACCTACGATAAGTATTTCGACGGGATTGTCACGAATGTCGATACGCTGACACTGAGCGGAAAAAGTTATGTGACCGCGCCCGATACGATCACGAAAGTCCTTCTCGTACAGCTCGACGAGAACGGGGGTACGAATAATATTTATACCCCGACCCTCGGGCTGAATGTTACGGGGTGGACGAACACCGTCAACTCTAAGACATGGACGGACTTGATCTCTCTGACCTACGGTATGAATTATTTCTATCCCTACGCGATCTCGTCGGCGAGTATTACGAACAGTTACCCGTCGTTTATCATCAATAAAGCTCTGCTCGGGGTGGACGGGATAAAAGAAGCGTTATGGAATACCGCCCCGCTGATGGGGCAGTCGGCTGCCGCGACTTACAACGGCTACAAACTCTCCGACTTTCGGATGACGAACGACGCGAATAACCTGTACTTCTGGATCGGCGCGGGGAACCTTCCCGTACCGCCGTCCGACTATAACGGCGTCCGTATCGCGGTGACCCTCGACACCAAGCAGGACTCCGCCGGTATCTCGAAAGACGCGTGGGGCGGCGTATTCGTATTCAATCCGACGAACAACTTTCTGCCGGATTACCAGATACAGTTCCGCATTCAGACCGGCGGCGGCCAGGCGGTCTACCAGGCGTCCGGCACGAACTGGATCAATATCGCGAATAACTGGAGCGATTCGATGCATGGGGTGCAGATGGCGGTCTATTATACCAACGGATTCGAGATCGCGGTGCCGTTATCGTTTATCAATCTCACGTCCGGGGGTGTCGTACGCGCGATTGTGACCCTGTCCGGTATCGACGGGAGCGCCGGGAATTCGCAGGCATGGGACGCTATCCCCGAATGTTCGCTGAACCCGACGGTGACGAACGAGAACCAGACCGCGCCCACCTACCTCGGCGCGTATTGTCCGTCTTACACGGTTCAATAGGAGGCCGCAATGAAAAAAATGAGCGTCTATTTACTGATATTGTCTTCTGTTATTCTCGCCCTTCAGTTGACCGACTGCACCCGCCTGCAGGATTTGGAAAACATTCTCGGCAACCCCTACCAGACGAACGTGGTCGTTATCTCCAATACGTCCGCGGTCAGGACAAACCTGATCTATGTGACCAATATCATAAAAATATCCGATACCTACTACCAGACCAATATCGTGATCGCGACGAATATCACATGGTTGTCGACGAACTTTATCCAAAAGGAGATGGTTTATCAGCCGATACCCTCGTGGCTATGGGTCTATGTCGATTCCGGCCCGTACTCCGGGTGGACTCTCCCCACCGTGCATTGGTGGGATCAGGACGGGAATACCGGCGAGGCCTCCAAGCTGTCGAACGTCAGCGACGGGTATGTCACTTGGTGGGTTTTCCAGATCACGGGTATCGATATCCAGAAGCGGATCGGCGTCAAGGTGCATAACAATAACTGGGCGGATGTCGAGCCGATTAAGACCGAGAACGGCAATAAGTACGACCGTATTATCAAGATGCCTATCCTGACCAAGGTGGACGATTCGATGTACAGCACCACCACCACCAACGGGACGAATATCTGCACGACGAATTACGTCACGACCCTCATATCGACCTACGATAAGGTGTTCGTATACCCGCCCGCGCAATGGTATCAATCGTTCCCGTACCTCCTCGAGACCGAGACGAACCTCTTCCGCGACCCGCCGGGGCAAAGCTCCGGGTGGCTGTGGGACCAGTACCTCGGCGCGAATTACTGGGGCGGCGGGGTGACCTGCTTCATGTTCTATGCCCCCAATGTCCGCAAGGTCATGGTCGAGGGGACTTTCTCGTCATGGAAGCCCGTGCCGATGTATCTGTCGACCGATAAGACGTTCTGGTGGGCCATTCTGTCGAACACCCAGCCGGGCGACGCGTACAAGTTCGGGGTGGAGAAGTACGCCAACGAGTGGGGCGGGCCGTTTACCGACTGGATCACCGATCCCGCCGCGAAGAAGAACAAACATACCGGGCCGTATAACGAGTCCTATATCGTCGATCAGGCCGCCTTCCAATGGGAGGACGGCTCGTGGAGTAAGCCCGGCTTCGAATATTACTCGATCTACCAGATGCACATGCGGACGTTCTATACCAACGGCGAAGGGAGTTACTGGGGCTGGGGGACGTTCTATACCGCGACGAATAAGCTGAACTATGTCAAGGATATGGGGTTCACGGCGGTCGAGCCGCTCCCGATACATGAGTTCGCGGGCGACCAGTCGTGGGGATACAACTATGTCCTGTTCTATTCGCCTGAGACATCGTACTGCGCGTCCGAGAGCAGTCCCGACGCGTTCAAGGTGTTTGTCAACGAGTGCCATAAGCGCGGACTGGCGGTGGTCGCCGATCTCGTGTTCAACCATATGGGGGCGAGCGACGACGTGCTGGGATTTATCGACCCGGCGGTCGACTGGAACAGCCCGAACACGTATTTTTATATGTATAAGACCGACTGGGGCCCGCGCTTCAACTACGCGAACCCGGTGATCGCGAAGTTCCTGACGGACAGCGCGGTCTACCTGATGCAGTACTACCATATCGACGGGTTCCGTTTCGACGCGACCTACTACATACACTGGAATAATTCCGCGAACGACGGCGGAAACTTCCTCTATAATATGACCCGCGCGATCAAGTCCCGCGCGGCGGGGATGCCCTGCGGCGCGAACGTTATCCTGATGGCGGAGAATCTGCCGAACGACCCGTGGATAACGGGCGACGGGGGATTTAACTTCCAGTGGAACGCGGATATGGCGCACGAGCTGAAAAAGCTGTTCACCTCCGGGCCGAGCGCGGTCAGTATCGCAACGATAGCAGGGAATCTCAACGCGGCGAGTATGGTGCAGTACGCCTGCTCGCACGACGAGGCCGCGAACGGGAAGGAGCGGATGGCCGCCGACCTGCACTACGTGCGCGGGTGGGAGAACAACGAGTACAACGCGCAGTGCCAGATGGTGACCGCACTCGCCACGGTGCTGATGGGAAAGGGTGTGCCGATGATACTCATGGGTGACGAGACCCTCGAGGGTTTCTACGACGACCCGTACTGGGGGCCGCCTTATAACGCGCGATATTTCACGGATTCGAAGGCGCTGAGCTGGAATAACGATTATTATAACCGCACCGACGGGTATCCTGTCAGAGTGCAGGCAGCATGGACAGCCGCGGCGATAAAAGACCTCGCGTGGGTACGCAAGAATAACGATGCAATTAAGTATTACGATATCAGCGTGTTCCACCAGAACGAGACGGGAAAAATCATCGCCTTCACGCGCGGCGGGAATATCCTCGTCGTTATCAACTATAACAAGCTATCCTACGGCGGATACTCTCTCTGGTTCCCCTCGGGGCAATGGGACCTGATATTCGCGCACCCGAGCGGAACTTACGGCAACTCGTGGGCGGACTCCTATTTCTCCGGGTATATTTCCTCCGGCGGGGAGAATCACAGTATCGGGCTGCCCGAGTACGGCGTCCTTGTCTACAAGAAGCGGTAGGGGGCGGATATGAAAAACTATCGTCAATATAAAATCGCCCTCGCGGCGTTATTCGCGGTAATAGTTATCTCCGGGTGCAGTTTCCGGGACAAGACTCTCGACGGCAATACCGAGCCGCCGGTCGATTGGGGCACCGCGATCATCCCGAAGATCACGTTCGCGGATCCCGCGCCGGGGGTGTCGATACAGACCCCTTATACGATGAAGATATCGATTACCGACGACGGGATGATCACGAACGCGTACATCATCTTCGTCGGGCAGACCAACGCCCTCAACTTCAACACCACCAACGGGTATTACGAGTACGATATACAGTCGATGCCGGACGGGCTGCATTCCGCGATAGCGGTCGCGGTGGACGACGACGGCAATATGGCGCGGAACGCGATGACGGTGATTGTCGCGAACCCGAGCGGCACCCCGTCCATCCTGTGGACGAAGCCCGCGCAGAACGCGTGGATTACCTCCGGGGTGATCAACGGGACATACTATGTCAACAACGGGACGCTTCTCGCGGTAAACGCGGTATCGGTGCTGACCAACGGGGTGTTCGCGGGATACGCGGCGTACGGGTCGGGCAACTGGAGCTATCCGCTCGACGTTTCCGCGATACCGGACAGCAATACGGTGTCGCTATCGGTGATCGCGGCCGCGAAGGGCGACAAGGCCGCGACCAACACGATATCAGTGAAGATAGATAACGAAACCCCGTCGGCGGCCCTGACTCTGCCCGCCGATCTGGCGAATGTCGCCAATACGGGATTCACGATCTCCGGGTCGTCCGCGGACGGGGTCAGCGGGATATCCTCCACAGTGGTCAGTATTCCCGGGATATGGCAGACCAACCTCGGCGCAGGCGCGTTCAGTTTCGCGTTCCCCGGGGTGCTCTACGGCGGGACGAACCGCCTGATTGTCACGGCGGCCGATAAGGCGGGGCTGGTCAAATCGGTCACGAACCGCATTATCGCGGTGTATCTCCCGCAGTCGTCGCTCACGAACCCCGCGCCGGATAAGGTGTTTACCTCTTCATCGGCGGCATTCGCGGGGAAAGCGTCGATGACCGGCGGGTATACTCTCACCGGGCTGACAGTCAAGGCGTCGAATACTACGGTAATGATCATCAGTAATAAATCCCTCAGCGGGACGTCGGCGAACTGGGCGCAATCGATCGATATATCGGCGCTCGCGGAAGGCGCGTTCTATGTTATGGCATACGCGTCCGCCAACGGGACGAACAACGCCGCGTTCGCCTCATGGACGCGCTTCTATAAGGATACCCTCGCGCCGACGAACTTTATCAATACCGCGACTGTGGCGACGAACGCGAAAAACATCCTTTTTAGTATCAGCGGGTATTCCTACGACGGCGGGAGCGGTATCGACAGGGTGCTGGTGGTGGTATCGAATTACGCCGGGGTCGCGACCAATACCCTGTTCGGGTTCGGGGTCAGTACGCTGAACTGGGACAAGGAAGTATTCGTGCGCCTCGGGACGAACCTGATCAAGGTCAGCACGGTGGATAAGGCGGCGAAAGTTTCGACTGTGATGCAGAAGAAAGTGGTCTGCAACCGCGCGATTACGATTGACGGCGCGAACGATTTCGACAATGTGAGCGAGAAATTCTCCACCACCGCGGCGGACTACTATACGTATGTATCATGGAACGCGAACAACATCTACCTCGGGTTCGAGGGCGCGGATGTGGGCGCGAACGACGCGAGTAAGTGGATACTTATTTATATATCGACGAATACCAACGACGCGCTCGGCAACAAACAGGGCGTCGGGTATAATACCCAGACCCCGTATCTCCCGTTCAAGGCGCAGTACCACCTCGGTCTACAGCTCCTGAATACCGGCGGGGTTATCAACGAGAGTTACGGCGCGGGATGGGCGCAGTCGGGATGGTTTACCGAAGCCGGGCATCTCTACCGCACGGGGAATTACTTCGAGGTATGTATCCCGCTCTCCGATATCGGGGGGTACTCGAAATACTATGTTACCGCATTCATGGTAAACGAACTGGCGATGAGCGAGACGACATACGCGAAACTTTACGGCGATAATCTTGCCGACGGGTACGGCACGCATCTGACGAAATATATCGCGGTCAATATCCCGGATATTACGACCGCACCCAACAGCGCGGGGTTCAAGAAGACCGGCGACCTGATTCCCCCCACAGTCAGTATTACCTCGCCCGCGGACGGGTCGAGCACCACGAACGTGAATGTCGCGGTCAGCGGGACGGCGGCGGACACCGGGAGTTCGGTGCAGTCGGTGTACCTGAATCTCGACGGCGGGACGTACAGGAAGGTGACCGGCACGGCAAGCTGGAGCACGAACCTGACGGGGCTGTCTATCGGCACGCACACGAATAAGGTGTATGCGGTGGATACCGCCGGAAACTCCAGCGCGACGAATACGGCGATATTTACGGTGGTCGCGGGGTTCAATACCTATCATACGCTGATTATCGACGGCGACATCGATTTTTATCCGCAAAGTGAGTACCTCGGTACAAACGGGGTGGTGACAATTGGCGCGGAGATCACATGGGACGATACCTACTTATACATCGTGATATCGAATAAGAATTTTGCCGGGGACACTGCCGCCCGATTGAACTTCTATCTATCGACGAACACCAACGCGGGAACGGCATATTGCTTCGATTATGACGGATTAAGCGGCGCACGCGCACACCCGCATGATATCAAAATGCAGTATAATGTCGAAGTTTATCATAACGGGTCATCCGGGTACGCGAAGCTGTTCCGCGACGACGGCGCGGGGTGGTGGAATTTCACCGATCTCGGGGTGAGCGACGCCTATATCTCATGGGACGCCTCGCATACGACGAGCGAGGTCAAGATCGCATGGAGTAAGTTTAACCTGAGCGTGGGTAAACAATTCTGGATATATGGGTTTGTCGCGAACGGGGGGAACGATTTCGTGTATGCGGTTTGGCCGACGGTAAACACTTTAGGCGAGGATAGTGTGAACACCTCGGCGGACAAGTATTACCAGTTCACGATTACGAACGGGGTGGCTCCGAACGCCGCTGGGAATATTAAGCCGTAGGGGCCGGTCATCGAGCGCAGTCGAGATGACCTATTAAATATGTCTCAGGATATTGAATCACCACAGGTTATAGATCCGTTCGCCCATCCGGTCGAAGAATTTCGCCCGTTCGAGCGGGATATAGATCCGCATCTCCTGCCACTTCTCGACAGGATAGTCTAACGGGAGCTCTATCCCGAACAGTTCGCCCATCGCGAACTCGCTCGCGAACGCCTTCTCCGTAGGGCGTTCGATATACGCAATCTTCTTATGCTCGTGTATCAGGTTCTCGATAATCGCGACCTTCCCGTCGATAGGGATGGAATCCCTGACCTCGGTTATCGAACATTCCCCGGGGCGGATAGTGAGCGAGTACCCGACACGCCCGTTAGTCGCAGTTTCCACCTCCTCCGCGCGCAGGAAATTCGTGGTCTTCTCGCCGATAAAAAGCGATACGAAGTAACGCTTCGGGTTCTCGTAGAGGCTGGTATAGGTATCGGCCTGCTCGATACGCCCCTGATACATCACGGCGATCCGGTCGGCGACCTCGGCGATCTCGATCTGGTTATGCGAGACATAGATCGCGGTAACCCCGTGGTCCTTCACGAGCTTGCGGAGGGAATGGCGTATCTCGTTACGCAGGTTCTCCTCGACATTCGACAACGGCTCGTCGAGCAGGATGAACTCCGGCAGTACCGATATGGCCTTGCCGATCGCGACGCGTTGGCGCTCGCCCCCGGAGATATATTTCGGGCGGCGGTCTAACAGCTTCTCCTCGGTGATATGGAGGAGCGACGTGACCTCGCTCAGGCGCACTTCCGGCGATACGCCGAACTCTTCTTTCCTGAGGAACGGGAACAGTATATTTTTCCTGACCGACAGGTGCGGGTAAAGGACATAGTCCTGAAATACCATCGACATCCCGCGCTTGGAGGGCGGTGTCTTAGTAATATCCGTCCCTTCCTTCAGAACCTGCCCGTGCAGGGGCTGGATCAGCCCGGCAATCGCCTTGAGGAGCAGGGTTTTCCCGCACCCGGTGGGGCCGACTATCCCGAGGATTTCACCCTTGGGGATGGACAGCTCGATATCGCGGACGACGTAGTCCCGAGGGAGGGCGGAGTCGACGCTGGATAACGGGACGCTCAGGCGACGAAGCTCGAGGAACGGGGTTTCGGCGTTCATCCGAGAATCCCCAGAAACGCGCGGGCGATCTCGAAGTACAGCACGAGCCCTCCTACGTCGATGAGAGTCGTGATGAGCGGCGACGATACCAGCGCGGGATCGATGCCGATTTTTTTAATGACCAGCGGGAGCATCGCGCCGAGGAAGTTCGCGAGAGTGGTCAACGCCGCGAGCGCGACCGCCACCACCCATTTTACCTCGGAACCCGTCCCGAAAATAAAGATACGCAATAATACGAATCCCGCGAGAATAACGCCCATTGTCGCGCCTACGGTGAGGGAACGGAGAAGGAGACGCATCGTATCCTTTTTCGTTATCTCGCCGGTGGCAAGGCCGCGTATCACGAGGATCGAGGACTGCGAACCGATATTACCGCCGACGCCCACCAGGAGGGTGAAGAAGAACGACAACGCGATATGGTTACTGAGGAGGTCGCTGTACGCCTTGATGACGTCCTGTGTGACACTCGCGACGAACAGGAGGATGACGAGCCAGAGCGAACGGTTGAAGATCAGGCGGAAGAAGCCGCTCTTGAGGTATCCCTCGTCGGTCGGCTGGATACCCGCGATCAACTGGAAGTCCTCCGTGTTCTCCTCTTCCAATACGTCGATCACGTCGTCGACCGTCACGATACCCACCATGCGCCCGATCAGATCGACCACCGGAACCGCGAGAAGGTCGTAGTTCTTGATGACCTTCGCCACTTCTTCCTGCGGGGTCTCCGTCGTGACTTTTACCGGGTTATCGACCATGATGTCGGAAATCGGGGTATCGGAGGACGCGAGGATGATATTCTTCAGGGGCACCACGCCCACTAAGATGCCGCTTGCGTCCACAATATAGTTGGTATAGATCGTTTCTTTATCGGGGGCTTCCTTCTTGATGACGCGAAGGGCCTGCGAGACGGTCAGTCCCCGGTCGAGGTCGACGTACTCCGGGGTCATTATTCTCCCGGCGGTGTCCTCCTTGAAGTTCAGGAGCTGGTTCGCGATAGTGCGTTCCTCGGGCGAGAGGAGTTTCAGGAGCTTCCGCACGACTATCGACGGGAGTTCCTCGAACAGGTCGGTACGGTCGTCGGGATGCATGTTCTCGAGAATCTGTTTCGCTTCCTGGTTGGTGAAATTGCCGAGGAACTCTTCCTGCTCGGGCGCCTCGAAGTATTCGAATATCTCGACAGCCTTATCCTGCGGAAGCACCCGGAACGCGAGAATCTTCTCGGTACCGGTCATCCGGGATATTACGAGCGCTATATCTTTAGGTTCGAGCTTTATCAGGAGTGTGCGCGCGAGCTTGAGCTGGCCGTGATCGATTAGCTCGGCGAGAATCTCGCGAGTCCCTTCGATAACGCGGTCGTACGCCACATCGGTCTGCGCGCCCTCTTCCTGGATCGGGTCCTTCGGTTCGAGTTCGTTGTTCTGCATAACAATCACCTCTTACTCGGATGAATATTTTAGCTTCCGGGACGAATAAAAACAAATTTAGGTAAAATATTTTTTAAATTTTTTTAGGAAAAAGCGCCCGAGATATGTATATATTATACGTAAAGGAAATTCCGTTAGAGCGGAATTCCATAACTTTCGGGGTTATATCCCGGTTAAGTTTAAAAAACGGGCAACTTTACCCAATCCGGCAACGGGAGGCAATTAAGGGTAATCTTGCCCGCTATTTTTTGTTGGACTCTTTTACGATTTTCATTATAATATAGGGCGTTCCCAATAAATGCTGCGGTACGGCGGTTATCGGAAGCGCCCTCCTGTTTGGGCATGTTGACGAAGGTGGGAATTTAACTATTTTCCGTCACTGCGATGAGCAAAGCGAAGAAGCAGTCAATCTAAGAATATACAATATAAACAAATAGATTGCTTCGGGTATGGTTCGGCATCCCGTTGAATGCGGGACAAGTGCTCACCATGACGCCTCGCATTGACAAAAACAGTTCGTAACCAACCCTGTTCATTATGGGTTTATCAATGATAAAGGAAAGCGTATGATATTCCGGGAGTTTTGCGCAAACGACCTTCCCGATGTGCTCTCGCTCTTCAAGGAACTGATCGCCCACCTGATGGAGGAAACCGGAGACCCGTATATGCAGATCGATCCCGACGCCGGCCTCGAGAACGGGCTGGAGTCCTACCTCCGCGAGACCTTGGAAGGACGGGATAAGACCACGATTATCGCGGAGGATGACGGGAAGATCGCGGGCTTTATCTGCGGCGAGATCCGCGACAGCTTCTTCCCCCCGTCGGTCGTGAAAAAAACGGGGTATATTTTCGGCGCGTACACCCTTCCCGAATACCGGCGGCAGGGCGTGATGGCGCAGCTTGAGAAGATACTCACCGATTTTTTCCGTTCCCGTAAAATCAACTATATCGAACTGAGCTTTCTTTCCGGTAACTCGCTCGCCCGCAAGAGCTGGGAGGCGATGGGATACGGGGTGTTCCGCGAGCAGATGAGGAAAAACATATGAGGGGTGAACTATGAATTGCAGTGCTGTGATGGTTGTCAGGATTGAGAAACGCGCGAAGGAAGCGGTCAAGGTGCAGGAAGCGCTGACCAGGTACGGGTGCAATATCAGCGCGCGTTTCGGTATCCATGAGACAGGCGACCAATGTTCCGATGCCGGGATGATTCTACTGTGTCTCGACGGCGCTCCCGGCGAGCTCGACGCGCTCGGGAAGGAAATTTCCTCCATCCCCGGGGTGAAAGTCAACTCGATGAAGCTGGATTAACATACCGAAAGTATAGACCACGGCAACCGCCGGCTTAAGTCAGCGGTTACCGAGCGTAGTCGAGGTGCGGTTACCGACTTCCTACCACTTGAAACAATGCATCGCGACTACGGTATTCCCCGTCCGCCGAGACTGCGACGTTATCGCCGAATTAATCCGCCTCCGCGCCGGAAATACGTAACTTTTTATCCCCCTGAAACTTGACTACTCCCGCCCGTCTATTAAAATAATGATTGCTAAAAACTTGAGGTGAGTATGAAAATACGTGATATACTGCGCGCCGGAAAAGGCGTGGCGTTCGAGTTCTTCCCGCCGAAGAGCGAGACGACCGAGGCCAGCCTTTTCGAGCATTTGAAACTTCTGGAAGAGATTGATCCGGCGTATGTGTCGGTGACCTACGGGGCGGGCGGGTCGTCACGGGAGAATACGAGACGGATTGTCCGGCGGATCGCGGAGGAGGAGAAGCTCACCGTGATGGCGCATCTCACCTGCGTGGGGCATACCCGCGCGGAAGTCTCCGGGATTGTCGCCGATTACGCGGATTGCGGTATCGAGAATATTATGGCGCTGCGGGGGGATACCCCGAGGGGCACGGATATAGACCCGTCGAAGGGCGAGCTGCCCCATGCGTCCGACCTGATCCGGCTGATACGCGCGGAGCACGGCGATAAATTCTCCATCGGCGGGGCGGTTTTCCCCGAGAAGCATCTGGAGTCCCCCGATTTGGAGCAGGATATCCGCGCTCTCAGGGAAAAAGTCGACGCCGGGATCGAATTCGCGGTATCGCAGATGTTTTTCGTAAACCGGTACTTTTTTACCCTGCTGGAACGCGCTGAACAAGCGGGGATAAAAATTCCCATCGTCCCGGGGATTATGCCGTTTACGAACTATACCCAGATAGGGAAAATCGCGGAGCTATCCGGCGCGGAGATACCCAAGGATTTGGTGGAGAAACTGAACGCGGCGGAGAGCGACGAGGAAATATACAAGATCGGGGTGGATTTTTCCACCCGCCAGTGCATGGAGCTGATCGACCACGGGTTCAAGTTTCTGCACTTTTTCACATTGAATAAATCCAACGCGACCCTGGACATATATAAGGCTATCCGTTCACGTTTGGAATAAGGGGAGAGTGGTGTTAATAAAAGGCGGATTTGTATTCGATTACCGCAACCATCTGAACGGGCAGGTATTGGATATCCGAATCGAGGACGGCAGAATCGCCGATATGCGCCGCCAGATTAAACCTTCCGGCGGCGAGAAGGTGATCGACGCGGAAGGGCTATATGTTATGCCCGGCATCGTCGATATGCATTGCCATCTCCGTGAGCCCGGCGGCGAGCACAAGGAGACGGTGAAAAGCGGTACGGCGGCGGCGGCGAAAGGCGGGATTACCACAATCCTCGCGATGCCGAACACTACCCCCGCGCTCGATAACCCCCATGTCCTTTACCGCCTCCAATCGATAATCAGGAAAGACGCTAAGATAGAAGTGAAAGTGGCCTCGGCGATGACACGGAACCGCGAGGGGTTCGAGCCGGTCAATTTCGCGCAGAATAAGCAGGCGGGATTTACCGCGTTCTCGGACGACGGGGACGGGGTGGGGAAGGAGCACCTTCTCTACGACATCTGCTACCAGGCGAAAAACTGCGGCGCATTGCTGATAGAGCACCCTGAGGACGTGTTCCTCTCGAAGAAGGAACCGTGCAGCTACGGGAAGGTCGCGGATATTCTCAAAACGATGGGGCAGCCCGCCGAGTCGGAGAGTCTCGATATCCTGAAATTCGGCACGATTGCCGGGATGATCGGGGCGCGCGCGCATTTCACGCATATCTCCACCCGCAAATCGGTCGAGGCGATCCGCATGCTGAAACGGCTTTACCCGGGATTTATCACCGCCGACACGACCCCGCATCACCTCCGTTTGTCGGAGGACGATAATCTTCTGCTCGACCCGAATATGAAGATGCATCCGCCGCTCCGCCCCGAAGACGACCGTATCGCGGTCGAACGCGGCGTGATATTCGGCACTATCGACGCGATCGCGTCCGACCACGCCCCGCATTCGGTGCAGGAGAAGGAACTCGGGTATATGAAAGCCCCGTTCGGGGTGATCGGTTTCGAGACTATGCTCGCGGTTGTATTTACTCATCTGGTCAAACAGCACCGCACGTCGATGCTCGATATGGTCAAACTCCTCTGCGCGAACCCCGCGAAGATACTCCGGCTCGAAGAGGGCGGTACTATTCAGGAAGGTCATCGCGCGGACATCACGATATTCGACCCGGATAAACGTTGGACTGTCAAGCAGTCGGAGTTTGTATCGGCGTCGAAAAACAGCGCGTTTATCGATAAAGAAGTATGGGGATGGGTACGGGCTACGGTTTCCAAGGGGGAAATCGTATATGAAGGCTAAGGATACCCGCCCGAAGTATGAAAGTTTCTTTACCGTATTCCTTCAGCGATTCAAAAAAAACCGTACCGGACAGATATCGTTCTATTTCGTCATATTTATGATCGCGCTTGCGGTCATGGCTCCGTTTATCGCGAACGACGCCCCGGTGATGCTCGTCAGCGGCGGGAAGGTCACATTCCCCGGACTGTTCAATCCCAGCGAGTACCTCTCGACCGACTGGCGCAGTCCGGCGTTCCCCGTCGATTTCGCGGTCTGGCCGATCGTCCGTTACTCCCCCGTGAAATCCGACCTCACCAAGCGCGTAGCGCCCCCGTCATGGGATCACCCGTTCGGCACCGACGACCAGGGGATGGACGTATTCGCGCGCATCATATGGGGCACCCGCATCTCCATCAGTATCGGGGTCATCTCGGCGGGACTGACGTTCCTGATCGGTTCGCTGATCGGGGCGGCGGCGGGGTATTTCGGGGGCGCGGTCGACGTGGTTTTCTCGCGCATCATCGAAATCATGATGTGCTTCCCGACATTCTTTCTCATCCTCTCGGTGCTGGCGTTCATGCCGCCGAGTTACTATAATATCATCATCGTTATCGGACTGACCGGGTGGACCAGTATCGCGCGGCTGGTACGCGGCGAGGTGCTCAAGGTCAAGACTCTCGACTATATCCGCGCGGCTAAGGTCAACGGGGTCAAACCGTTCAGGATTATCGCGCGGCATATCCTCCCGAACAGCATCACCCCCGCGCTCATATCGGCGACATTCAACGTAGCAGGGGCGATACTGGTCGAGTCGACGTTGAGCTTCCTCGGGTTCGGCGTACAGCCCCCGACTCCGAGTTGGGGCGCGATCATCCGTGTCGCGTACTCGTATATCCAGTTCGACCAGGGATGGTGGTTATCGCTCTATCCCGCGCTTGCGATATTCCTGACAGTGACCGCGTATAACCTTCTCGGCCAGGCCATCCGCGACTCGGCCGATCCCCGCCTGATAGAATAAAGTACTGCGTACCCTTACCCCGATGTCAGGATTTTAACTGGCAGAGGCATACAGCCCGTGATGAGGGCGGGGATATACAAACATGACCACGGGCTATAATGATAAATTTGTCCCCGGATTGATATCGGGACTAGCGGCTGGCTTCTGCACTCCACCCATCTATGGGTGTCGCACGCAACAGTCGGGATTTGCCTGTATGCATTGCGTCCGGCTTGACCACGGGCTATTTTTATATACTTGATTTAAGAATGATATCGGGATTAGTGTACGCAGTACATAAAAAACCGCCCCGGGATGGGACGGTCTTATATATGTGTTTCTCTGGTGTTCGGGATTGTTCCCGTTATGGGAAGGGATTGGGCGTTACAGGATTCGAACCTGTGACCCCCTGCTTGTAAGGCAGGTGCTCTGAACCAGCTGAGCTAAACGCCCTAGTGAGGAAATATTATAACGCGGGGGCGGAGATATGTCAAAAAACTAACCGCGCATATATTGCGAATTTTCTGTGTTTTTCCTATAATGCAGGAAGGGAAAAACTATACTCGGGATATTTATCATGCGTAGGTATATTATTCTTTTATTAGTAATTTTTAATTCTTTATCCTGCCAAGTGGATAAAAAAAACCAAGCGAATATAGATTTGATGAACGCCGCCAAAAAGGGGGATATCATATTGGTTGAGACAGCTTTGACCAACGGGGCGGACGTGGATTATCAGGATGAAAATGGAGAGACCGCGTTGATTATCGCATCGAAAAAAGAATATTCGGAAATGGTGGTTTTATTAAAAAAAGCAAATGCATCTTCAAGCTTACAAGATAAAAAAGGATTGACAGCTATTAAATGGGCAATAAAAAACGGTAATCAAAAAATAATTACCGTTCTGGAAAATAAAATATCTTGTGAAACCCTATCAATCGAAAACCTCTTTAATGCAATTGAACAAGGAGATTTAAAAACTATAAAGGATTTTATAAATTCTGGTGGTGATGTGAATACGATCAATGAATATAACGCAACTCTTTTAATTGAAGCTGCAAGAGACGGTAATATTGCTATAGTTTCATTCTTATTAAACAATTGTGCAAATATAAATAGAGTGAATGGGCTAGGTTTAACTGCCTTAATGGCTGCTTCTCAAGCTGGGAATTTTAATATTGTAAAGCAATTATTAAAATTTAATCCTGATTTGAATATTTCTTCTTCAGATGATAGTTGGACTGCGGTATTTCTTGCCGCTTATAGTGGACATTGGGAAATAGTGAAACTATTAATTGAATCGGGAGCTGACATTACGATAAAACCGTTTGAAGATTCTACAATTTTAGCTGAGGCTGCAAGACATGGAAACATCGAAATGATGCAGTATATGCTGGATAAAGGTGAAGACATAAACGAATTGTGTTTTTATAATGAAAACGCGCTTTTTTATGCGATCCGTGGAAAACAACTTGAAGCAGTAAAGTTTCTTGTTAATGAGGGGATTGAATATAGTATTACTAATTACGAGGGAATGACTCCACTATCTTTGGCTAAAGAAAAGAATAATACCAATATTGTAGATTACCTGAAGTCCAAGGGCGCGAAGTAACACCTCGGCTTCGCTCGGTGTCCGTCTATCGGCACACTCGCCATGACGGTTCCATGCCGTTTCTTTATACTTTATACTTTCCTCTTGTTACTTGTTACTGATTATATCTCCCGCACCTTCACCTGATCCAGCATATCGATCACATCCTTGGGATAGCACAGCCCGGTGCCGGGAGTGAGCACGGACGCTGTTCCGCACGCGACCCCCATCTTCGCCGCCTCGAGGATAGGCTTCTCCTCCTCGACCAGACTCATAATGAATCCCGCGACAAACGCGTCGCCCGCCCCGACAGTGGATACCGCGTCGACATTAGGCGCGGCCACATTATAGTACTTCCCGTCGTCGGTGTTGCGGATATAAATACCCTTATCCCCGGCGGAGATGATGGGGAACGGGACGCGTTCGCCGAGCTTCGCGAGAGCCGCGGCATAGTCGTCGTTCGTCTTCAGGGACATCCCGGTCAGGTTCTCGGTCTCCTTCTGGTTGGGTTTGATAAAATCGGGCGAGCAGAGCGCGAGGGTGTCCGAAAGGATATCGCCCTCGGTATCGAGCAGGATATTTTTTACATCGTTCTTGATAGCGTTAATAAAGTATGCGTAGATATCGGTGGGTGAATTCGGCGGGACAATGCCGGAGAACACGAAGGTCGTATCCTTCTTGGCATACGATTGAATAAGGTCGAGCATCTTTTCCAGTTCCTCGGTATCGAGAACCGGCCCGGGGTCGTTGAATTTCAGGGTGGATTTCTGCTTGCGGAGATTGACCGTGTAATTCATCCGGGTATTCCCGATTACCGGGACGAAATCGCTGTCGATCTGCTCCTCCTCGATGAACTGCGAGAGAAGTTTCCCCATCTGGCCGCCGCTGAAATACAGGGCGGTGTTCGGCACGCCGAAGCGTTTGAGCACGCGGGATACGTTGATACCCTTTCCGCCCGCCTCGTAGTTGATTTCGGATAGCCGCATGATCTCATCGTGCTTCAGGTCGTCCGTCTCCCCGTACTTATCGATTGCGGGATTGAGCGTAACTGTGATTATCATCCGGGGTTCCTCCTATGAACCGAACGCGAGCGAGAGGCTGATCTGGAATGTGACCCCTACCGCGAGATTGTATGAAAGGGATGTTCCCAACGCTGTCGGGAGATCGAACAGAGTCCAATCCGTAATATCGGCGCCGAAATTGACGCTCCATCCCGTGTAGTCGATCGAAAAATCGCCGCCGAACAAGAGCGCGAACGATTTCGTGACCGGTACCGCGAGGCCTATTTTAATCGATTTTTCTATACCGTTGAGGTCGAACACGGGGTAGAACCGCGCCCATCCCATATCGAGCAGGAATCCCGTCTGGACGAACGTGATATTCATATCGTTGCCGCCGCCCGTGATACCCCATGACAGCCACGGCGTCAGCGAGAGCGAGAACGTCAGGTTGACGCCGAATACCGGATAAGCCCCGTATTCCGCGATATTCTCCACCCCGATAAATCCGCCGAGCTTGAGCGTGATATTTTCGCGTTTCAGGAAATATCCCTGCACGCGCGCGGCCGCCGCGAACGGGAATATCATATGCTCGATCCCGGTATCGTCCACCGCGTTAAAACCCGGTACGAATATAAAATCGAGGCCGAAATCGATCGGGCGGATGAAACGGTAAAAATTGAACGAGTCCCGCATGATAAACTGCGAGATATAGGATGTGTCGAATTTCAGCACCTTGTTGTGGGCGTTCGCGAGCGACGGGTTCTCGAAGCAGTAGATACCGCCGATACCCTCCGCGTACGCGTCGCGCTGGTAGAAGAGTTCGGTTGAAAATAGGGTATGGCCTGCCGACGGGGTACTAATTAACCACAAGCACAGGATAACGGACAGTTTCACCGTCCACCTGAACCATGATAAAATACACGCCCGCGGACACTTTTCTGCCTGTGATGTCGTTTCCGTCCCATTCATATTTGATTACCTCGACTCCGCTGATAGTAGTATCGCCTAAATTCTGTATCATATTTCCCGACTGGTCGTAGACCTTGATCGAGAGGTTTTTATTGATCTGCGACGAATTCGCCGTAAACTGCACGGTCGTGAAATTATCGGTCGCCTTGGAGAAATTAAGCACATTGTTGACCACTTTGGCGTTAAAGACCGGCGTCGACGCGTCGGTCGTCAGAAGCTGGGCGAGGTTCGCCACCCCGTAACCGAACTTATTATCCCATGTGCCGGGGTCGGTCTTATACGGCGCGCTGGCCTTCGCGGTATTCGCGAGGAGCGTCCGTAATTGATCGACCGTCAGGGTAGGTTCCTTTTCCAGCAGTATCGCGATAATCCCGGTTACCACCGGCGCCGCCATACTGGTGCCCTGCTGTCCGAAGTAGTAATCGTTCACTTTTGTGTTGCCCGGCGGGGGCGCGTCGGTACGCGAGAGGGTGGAGATGATGTACGACCCCGGCGCCGATATATCGGGCTTCTGCTGTCCGTCGGCGGTCGGCCCCATACTGGAGTAGTACGCGATATCGTGAAGAGTCAGACTCGCGGACTCGTAATAATCCTGCATGTAATTGGTGAACCCTGTTTTGGTGACCATCGAACCGACTGCGATAGCGTCCTTCTGCGCGGAGAATGTCGAGACCGTACCGGAAGGATCCGGCAGTACGAACTCGCTGTTCGGGTAGGAGGTAGTCAGATACCCGTTCACGGGGGTAGCCGCGCCGACCGCGCCGCTTTGGAACACGACCTTCCAATTCCCGGAGGCGACATTATACAGGTCGATTTCCAGCATATAAATATTATCGTCGGTATATTTCATCTGGTTGTAGGAAATATTGATCCCGTAAGGGTTAGACCCGCTGGTGAACCCGATGTTTGTCGCTCCTCCGGGAGCGACCAGCGCGAACGGGACTATCGCGTTATTGGAATAGTAAAACACCATCTGTAAAAACGTATCCTGTACGTTGACCGTGATAGCTGTACTCAATAATACTTTTATAGTGTCTGAGGCATGCATCGCCAAATCGCCTTCGTTACCGGCGGCCCATACGATAATGTTTCCGCTCTTCCCGTAGTTTGCGTCGCTCAGCAGGTTGTCGAGGTACTGGTTATACGGGTCGGTCGCGGTATGGGTGCCCCAGTGGAATCCGATACTGAGGTTGATGACGCAGGGTTTTCCGAGCTGCTGCGCGCGCCAGAAGATATAATTGACCGCGTCGAGGATACGCGTGCTGTTATAAAAATCGAGGCAGACGAAGACGATATTCGCCGACGGGGCGACTCCCTGGTAGTATCCCTGCGACATCGCGCCGTTACCCGCCGCGATGCCCGCGACATGGGTGCCGTGGAGAGCGGGGTCGGTAACATCGCACCTTCCGCCGTCTATATCGCTTTTCGTCCATTCCGTCCCGTAGTCGAATCCCTGCGGAGCCTTACCCGTGCTCGAGTTCTGATCCCAGATATAGAGGATGCGCGACAGCCCGTAGGGGGAGAGGAAGTCCGGGTGCGCGATATCGATGCCGGTGTCCACTATCCCGACAATCACGTCGTTTCCGGTATAGCCCGCGTTATGCGCCTGGTCGCCGTCGATAAACGGGCGGGCGGTGTTCATATAGGTCTGGACAGGGCTTCCGAGCAGGAGATTTTCCAGACCCGGTTCCGCGGCTATCGCGTCGATGGCATTCAGCGGGATGACCGCGGTGAAATATTCCCCGCTCTTGGACTGGACTTTCCCGCCCCATTTCTCGACCGCCGCCGGGTCGCCCTTCCCGAATACCGATACCTCTACGGGTAAAGTCCCCTCTTTAGAAAGCAGCTGAAATCCGGGCTTGCCCTTCGTCGGGACTTCTATCTTTCCCTGATTCATGGCGGATAGTTTCTTGAGGCCGAGATTGACCGAAGCGGGGAAGATGACCGATGGAAATATAAATAGGATGATGACAAGTATCGCTTTCAATAGACTCTCCTCAATGATATTATAACACGCCGGCCTCTTTTAGACAAATGAGAGTCTTTTCTTTACCGCGCGCGATGATCTTCAGGATGGATTTCTCATTCAGATCGTCCAATCCGGGATTACATTCGGAATCGACGGTGACGAGCATATCCGGCGGGAATTGTTTTATCTTCACGGAGTAGTTCTCCAACGCCATAATATCCCATGCGCGCAGAAGAATCGCCGCCCAGTGCGATTCCACGCTCTGGAACTCGGTATCCTCCAGCCACGGGACGGCGCTAAAGACCGGGAGAGATTTGATAAAGTGGATGAGCGGTTTCCGGGTCTTCTTGATCTGGATATCCGCCGCTGGGGCGAGCGGCGCGGTAAGCGAGGACGCGAATATCAGCCCTTTCCAATGCTGGCGCAGGGTATGCACCGGCAGGTTTTCCGTGATACCGCCGTCGACCAGGATGCGGTTGTTGATGATGACCGGCTCGAACACGGCGGGGACGGATACGCTCGCGCGCACCGCGAGGGGTACGTCACCCTCATGCAGCACCACAGCCTCGCCGGTCATAATATCGGTCGCTATTATATAGAGCGGAATCTTCATTTCGATGAAATGGTTGGGTTTGATATACTTACGCAGAAAGTCGATGACGGAACTTGCTTTCAGGAGGCCGCTTTTCGGCAGGACGGGATTTCCCAGAGTGAAGATGCTTCCCATATTGATATGCGCGGCGAAATCGATGATTTCCTCGACCGGAATTCCCGCCGCATACGCGCACCCCGCTATCGCTCCGGCGCTGGTTCCCGCGATCATCCGTACCGGGATACCCGCCTCGTCGAGCGCCTGTAATACGCCGATATGAAAGAAGCCCTTCAGCCCGCCCGATCCTAACGCGACGGCCACGCCCTCGGTCAGAACCCTCTTACGGAACCGGTTTTTCCATAAATCGTTAATTAACCCCATTCTTTTATCCGTACCTGAAAATAGATTATTATTCTATTTATGCCCGTGAATATCCTTCATCCACCCCGCCGGGTCGGTATCGCTGAAGAACGCCGAACCGATCACGAGGAAATCCGCGCCCGCGTCGAGCAGGAGTTGGTAGTTATCGCGGGATACGCCGCCGTCGACCTGTATCGAAATTTCCCGTTCCCCGGTAATCTCCCGGAGGCGGCGGATTTTATCGAGCGATTCGGGCATAAATTTCTGCCCGGAGAACCCCGGCTCCACGCTCATTACCAGCACGAGGTCGATGAGGCCGAGATAGGGAGTCACCGCGTCCGCCGGGGTCGCGGGCTTGATGGAAATCCCGGCTTTTTTGCCCGCAGCGCGGATTGAGCCGAGCATCTCCCGGACTCGCGTATCGGCGGAGTTGCCATCGAACGCTTCAATATGTATGGTAATCAGGTCTACGGGAAGCGCGAGGTACGGTTCGATGCCCCGCGAGAGGTCGATCATCAGATGCGCGTCTCCGGGGAGACCGCTCTTTGCGGCGACGTCGGCGATAAACTTCGGGCCGAACGAAATATTCGGGACGAAGCGGTTATCCATCACGTCGTAATGAATCCCGTCGGCGCCGGAGCGTTTAACCAGCCCGACTGCCTCGCTGATCGAGTAAAAGTCCGCCGCGAATATCGACGGAGATACTTTTATGTTCGATTCGGCTATCAATACTTTTCCTCTCGGAGGAACGTGCTGTTCGCGGTCAGGTAGAGCGAGGTCTTCCCGAACGATTTAAAGGTGACCACGATCCAGTTATTGTACTCGATCGGCATATTCATAATTTCGCGTTCGCTGTTGAGTTCGTCGTCGACCGTAATCTTGATCTGCGCCGACGGCCCGGCCGATGCGCCTGTCCCGAGATCGGGCACGGAAGACTTGGTCAGGTAATACCGGAATATATGATAAGTGTACTTCGCTTTTTCCATATCGTCCTTACCGTAAACCCCGACCTTGAGGGTGACGGAGGAATTCTTCTTGATGACGGAGTTCGGCGGTATATCCTGCCCGAGCACAAGCCCGTCCTCTTCGGTCAGGTCGGTGACGACTTTTTCCAGCTTGGGAATGATGCCCGCGTCGAAAATATCCTTCACGGCGATCTCGAGGGGCTGTTTCGAGAAGTCGGCGACACGGTATTCGTCCTTCTTCACGTCGGAGTTGACGAGAAGCTGGAGTTTCACGAAACGCTCGACTTCCTGCCCGGCCTTGAGATCCTGGCTGATGACCACATTCGTCTGGTACTCGCTGGCCTGGATGATCTTGACCGTATAGGTGATCTTATTCTGTTTGAGTATCGATTCCGCCTCGTTGCGGTTCATCCCGATCAGGTCGGGCACGATAAAGGTATCCTTACCCATACTGACGAGGATTTTGACCACGCGATCCTCGCGGACGGTGATACCGGGGCTGGGATACTGTTCCACGACGATGAAACGGTCGATGGTTTTGTCGAACTTTTTGTCGATCTGCACGACCAGCCCGCGTTCCTCGAGCGCAAGCGCGGCGTCTACGACGTTCATCCCGATTACCGACGGGACTTTCGTCAACGGCGTACCGATACTTTTAATCGTCAGTACGGCGAATACGGTGATAATCGCGAGCGCGCCCGCGAGTACCGCGAAAAAGAGCATTTTCCGCAGAAAGCGGGTGTATATGTCCGTATGCTTGTTTTCCGTTGGGGACTTCAGTTTAATTAAAAGACGCTGGAAGAATCCGATTTTTTTCACATTACCCTGCATCTTGGGTCTCCTTTAAAATAATAAGCCGATACCCGGCCTGTAACCGTTCACGAAAGCGGCGGCGTTCATCTCGTTCTTTCCCGCCGGCTTGACCGTTTCCACCGAAATTGAATTTTCCTTACAGCCGATAATCAGGCCGTCTTTTCCGGCTTTTAGGACTGTTCCCGGTGCGCCCAATATTTTATCATTAATTCCGATTTTCGTAAAAGAAACACGGATTAGTTTTCGGGATTTTTCATCGTGGAAGTCCGTATAGATACCCGGCCACGGGAAATACGCGCGGAATTTGTTCATAATATCCCCGGCGGTCTCGTCGGCGAAGCGGATATACCCGTCCTCGCGTCTGATGATAGAGCAGTAGGAGGCGAGCGAGTCGTCCTGCGGGGTACGGGAAACATTTCCATTCCCGATGCCTTCGACCGCGCGGAGCAGGAGCTTCGCGCCGCCTGCGGCGAGTTTCTCCGACAGGGCGGCGTAGGTGTCGTCCGGCTGTATGAGGGTCTCCTCCCGGAGGATAATATCGCCCTTGTCGAGTTCTTTAGTGATAAACTGCACCGTGTTCCCCGTGACTGTTTCGCCATGCAGGAGCGCGGACTGTATCGGCGACGCGCCCCGGTACTTCGGGAGCAGGGATGCGTGCAGGTTGACGGAATGGTGTTTCGGCAGATAGATCAGGTCTTCGGGGATAATCCTGCCGTAGGAAACAATGACCGACAGGTCGGGTGAAATCTCCGCGAGCGGGGTGTTCAGCGCGCCGTCCCTGAGCGTCGCGGGCTGGAGGCACGGGATACCGTGCTCTATCGCGAAAGTTTTAACCGGGGTGGGGTGAAGTTCGCCGTGCCGTCCGACCGGCTTATCGGGGTTGGTCACTACCGCGGCGATCGTATGACTGCGGCTCAGGAGTTCGAGCGACGGGACTGAGAAACCGGAACTGCCCCAGAAGACAAGCCTCATATCTGAATCCGGTCCAGTTTCTTCCGGTTCTTATCGATTATCTGGTCGATCAGATCCCTGTTTTTATCGAGCTCGCCTGTGCTGAGGTAGTCGATAAACAGGACTCCCTCGAGATGGTCGAATTCATGCTGGAGCGCGCGGGCATAGAGACCCTCGGCGCGGATTGTCACGATACGCCCGTTGGGAAGCATCCCCTTGATCTTGATCGATTCCGGACGGATGACGCTTCCCCATACCTCGGGGACGGACAGGCACCCTTCCTCGCGCTCGATCACGTTGGACGAACGGTCGATGATCTCCGGGTTGATGAGCGCGATGCGCTTATCTTCCTTCGACGGCCTGAGGTCGACGACGAAGATACGTTTGGGAATACCCACCTGGGGGGCGGCAAGCCCGATCCCGTTCTGCTTGCCAAGCGTGTCTTCCAGATCGACAATATATTTCAGTATTTCATCGTTGAGTTCGGATACATCTTCCGCGCGCTTCCTGAGAACCGGGTCTCCATAAGTGCGCATCTTCAATACGGCCATTTTCACCCTCTGTAATTATTAGCCTATTATGGACGCTTTAATTAACCGCCGATGACCGGCGAAAGGAAGCGCCCATTGGGCAATTTTGATAGTAAATTATATTAAATCTTATAAAATAAGGCACATAAATTTTTATAGCCCTTATTTTAATACAGGATGACGATTTAGCAAGTTTTCGCGGGGTTAATCCCATGTTAATCCCTGTATATCGGTAATATAATCATTTTTCCGTGAAAAATCGAATCTAATAGTGGATTGCCTATGACTGATAAAAATATTTAAAATATTTCACTTTTTAATGATTCGGACGGTAATATCGTTAGGATAAGTTTCTGTTTACTCCGCGCTGTTCGCGGGTGTATCCTGAAAAATCCTGACTATTTATTAATAATCATTCAAATACTTTGACAAATTGGTCATCATATTTTATGTTTAGACGCGATATTATTGATGAATTAACTGTACTTATGTTAGAAATGGAGGTGGTTATGAAAGGGGCTGTTTTATTGTTGGCGGGTCTGCTGTTATTCTCGTCATGCGCGTTATTCGACGAACTGTTAAATCCGGGGGATATTAATCATCTAATCATTTCCGCGAACGATTTAATTGCACCGGTTGTCACGATCGTCTCACCGACTAACGGGCAGAGTGTAAACGAGGCTTGTTCGGTGACTTTAGATATATTAGAAGAGGGTTCCGGTGTTAATGAGGTCAATGTATCCAAGGATAAGGTATCATGGATAAAAGCCTCCCTCACTGGGAATTATTGGACCGGTATTCTCAATCTTCCCATCGGGTCGAATACGATCTATGTTTATGCAACCGATAAACGCGGTAATTGTTCGAGTACAAATTCAGTGGATGTTATTTCCGTTGGCCCGGCGGTCATCGCGATTTCTTATCCCGTCGAGGGGGAAATCTATTATAATCAGATCAGCGCGGTGCTTGGGAACGCGTTTCTCACCGCGCCGCAAAAAATTGTTGCAATAGACATCTCGGTAAACGGCGGGGGATTTGTCAATATCACGAACAATACCGGCACCAATTCGACCGCGTGGAGTTTTACCGCGGGTTCATTGGTATACGGAACAAACACGCTCCAGGCAAGGGTAGTTTCTAGCCTGGGGATAACCACTCTTTCGGAAATCAAAACATTTCTACTCGTTCATCAGGAAACGAATATATTTTATAATTTAAACGCCGCCGGGGCCTGTGAACTGGGCTGGTCGATAGCTGTGACCCCCGACGGGAATACGATCGTCGCAGGCGCGCCTAGAGAAAACTCATATACTGGAGCCGTATACTATTACAATTGGAATGGAAGTACATGGATTACGAATAAGTTTATTTATGCAAACTTAGCAGATAATGATAGATTAGGCGTTTCAATATCCGTTTCATCGGACGGAAACACCATTATTGCAGGAGCTACCGGTGATGATGGAAAAGGTGCAGTATACCGATTTTATTATGATGGGACAAAATGGATTTCCAATAAATTTATTGCGTATGACGGTTTAAATGGTGATACATTTGGTGTTTCTGTCGCCGTTTCGTCAAACGGGAATACTTTTATAACCGGCGCTGTATATAAAAACGCTAATCAGGGCGCTGTTTACCGGTTTCATTGGACGGGTTCCAACTGGATTACAAATACTATTACAGCTTGTGACGCTTCTTCGGACGGTCATTTCGGGTGGGCGGTCGCGATTACACCCGACGGCGATACGTTTGCAGTAAGCGCTCCACTTGATGACGAAAACGGCGTAGATTCCGGGGCTGTCTATCGGTTCAAATGGAATGGAAGTGTTTGGCTGACGAATAAAATTATGGCGAATTCCGAATCGCCTGCCGATTATCTTGGCGTAGGTTCTTATGATAGTTTTCATGCATTATTTGCTTCTTCAACACCTCTTTTAATTTCGTCTGACGGAAATACTGTTATTGCCGGCGCAATCGGGAAGAACAGCTATCAGGGCGGGGTATACCGCTTCGTTTGGAACGGCTCTTCATTTGATGAAACTCAGTTTTCCGCTTATGACGGTGTTATAAATGATTATTTCGGCAGTTCTGTCGCCGCAACGCCGGACGGGAATAATATTATAGTGGGAGCTTATCAGGTAAATTCCCAGCAGGGCGCGGTTTACCATTTCAAATGGAACGGGGGTATGTGGACGACTAATAAAATAACGGTCGGAACAGGCGGCGACTACTTCGGCAGTTCGGTGGCGGTATCGCCCGATGGGAATATCATCTACGCGGGCGCGCCGGGAACGGATGAGCCCGTAGGCGAAGCGGGCGCGGTGTACCAATTCATCAATTCGCAGTAATATCACTAGGATCGCGGGGTGGTAGGCGCCGGGCACCGAGCGAAGCCGAGGTGCAGCCGAAATTGTTTAAAATTTCCCGCGCGGGAATTGACATTCATATTCAGTATTCTATAATATAGAAGTACATGAAGGAGGCTTGTTATGAGGAAAGGGATAATTATTTCGGTATTATTACTTTTCATTTCTGCCACTCTGGGTTTTTCAGCCGCCGCGAAGATCAAACCCACCACTATCGCGGGGTTTGTGAATAAAGGCGGGGCTGCCGACGACAAGATCAACGTTATGCTGACCAAGTCGCTCATCAACCTCCTTTCGAAGATTCCCAATGTCGTCATCACTCCCTACGAGGATGTCGAATCGGCGGTCAAGGATAACAAGCTCTGGACGGGGAAGTCCCTCGATGTCGAGAAATCCCTCGCGATGGGGCTTCTGTTCGAGACCAAGCAGGTCGTGGTCGGGGATTATCAGGTCGTCAATAATAAAGTCACTATCAACCTTTATATCTACGACGTGGTTACCGGGGAGCTCGCGCTCCAGCGGAGTTTCAAGGACCGTCCCGCCGGTGTGGATATTTTTACTACGGTCGACGATGTTGTCAAGCAGGTATCCTACATCTTGATCGGTAAGGCGATCGCGCTCGGAAAGGTCATGGTGAATGTCAATGTGCCGGACAATCTCTATAAAGTGTACGTCAACGGGCGTTTCGAGAAGGAAATCAAGAAAGGCGACTCCTTTACGGGCGATATTATCGCGGGGGAACCTGTCGAGGTCTCTATCCGCCTGATGGTCGGTAATGACGAAAAGGAAGTATTCAAGAAAGCCGTCAATGTTAAAGAGGGCGAGACCGCAGAAGTACAGTACGAACCGTCGGGAGTCATCCTGATAAAAGCGATGGGCATGCCCGGCTCGAAGGTCTACCTCAACGGACAGGAGTACGGTAATACCGACGAGAACGGCGATTGCACAATCTATAACCTCCCCGTCGGAGTTGAGCAGAAGGTCAAGCTGGAAGTGAACGGTAAGGAATTCGGCGAGAAGACCGGGACGGTTAAAGAGGGCGATATGCTCCTGATGGTGTTCGGCGCGACCGAGAAAAAATTCCTGATCCCCGTGACAATCGGCAGGGGGCTCCTGCTCGGCGGATCAGTCGGATTCACCTATATGATCTCGCAGAACTTCTGGGCGGGAATTAATGTCGGTATGGGGTATCTCCCCAACGCCGCGCAGGCGGTGTTCATGTTCGATATCAACGTATTCTTCCCGATCATCCGCGCGGGCGACTTTATGTTCGGAGCGGGCGCGGCGGCGTTCGGGTTTATCCCCGGCGTGCTGACAATCGACCCGGAAATCGAGATTTCCGCGTCCTACGGGCCGTTCTTCCTCTCGATCGGTACACGTTACTCTCTCGCGGAATTTAACGGAGGGTTCAAGCCGATCATCGGACTAGGATTCAGGTTCTAATAAATAACGTTCTATAAAATTAGCCGTCCTCAGGGGCGGCTTTTTTATTCCCGGTATGTTTTCATCCTGAGACATGGTAACCCTTCGACCATGCTCAGGGTGACGATATTGTCCTGCTGAGCGTGCCGAAGCATAAGCCTGTTAAAGCATCAGGCGGAGCAGTACCGGAGCCCCCGGTCATTGAGCGAAGCCGAAATGGCATCAAGCAAATAATTCTACTTGGGATATCTGCCCAGCCGCATAGATATAGTCGTCTTTATAAAACACGGCGAACTGCCCCGGCGCGATTATTTCATACGGTTCGTCCAGTTCGACATGTGCCGTCCCGTCGTCGATTTGCACCTTACCGCGCGCGATCCTGGACTGGTAACGCACCTGAATGTCGTATTCCCCGTCCGTAAACTCCGGCGTGAAGATATTCAGTTCCCCCGTGTCGAACTCCCGCGATATCGGAACCTCCCCCAGTATGAGGCGATTATTCTCCAGATCGAACTCCCGCACGAATACCCTGCGCCCGGCGGCGACCCCGTGACCGCGGCGCTGGCCGTAGGAATAGAACGGTATCCCGTGATGCGCGCCCGCGACTTTCCCGTCGAGGATAAAATCTCCGGGGGTTTCGGTGATCCCGTTCCTGCGGAGGAAGTCGCGGTAATCGCCCTGCACGAAGCAGATATCCTGGCTCTCCCCCGAGGGCGGCGGCACGGGGAGGCCGGCGTCCTCGGCTATTTTACGGACATCCGGCTTGATATAACTACCCAGCGGGAAAAGGATTTTATCGAGGCGTGAACTTTCGACATAGGAGAGGAAATACGACTGGTCCTTCGAACCGTCCGCGCCCCGCATCAGCATCCTGTTTCCGCCGCGTTCCCCGGTACGCACGTAATGCCCGGTCGCGAGGAAGTCCGCGCCGCGCGATAACGCGTAATCCATCAATGCGCCGAACTTGATAGTACGGTTGCAGAGGACGCAGGGGTTGGGGGTCAGACCCTTCGGGTAGGCGTCGAGGAAGTACCGCACGACCTTCGACTGGAACTCATGCCCGAGGCGGACAATGTGGTGCGGGATACCGAGATGGCGGCAGACCTTCGCGGCCTCGTCGGCGCCGGGGAGGTCGCTTTTCGGGGGGTTTTGGATATCGTGGTGGCATCTCCGGCAGCGGATACAGAATCCGGTGTCGAACGTCACCCCCTCGACATGGTAGCCGTCCTTTTGAAGCAGGTACGCGGCGGTGGAACTGTCGACTCCCCCGCTCATCCCTATCAGAACTTTTGGCATCTTAGAGTTTTTTCAGCTTATCCTTCTGCTGGCGCATGAAATCGATCTTATCGACCTTTTTGCCCTGCGGGAAGAAGCTGAGGATATCCATAAATTTTGTTTCTTTAGGCTTGAGCTTTTCGCGGTTCAGCTCGATAAAGTCGATGGTCTCTTTATCCTCGATCTTATCGACCAGCTTGATGCCGTCGCCCGCGAGACTGAAAAGGTAGTACGCGACGCCGATCTTCACGATCTGGAGGTAGGCGGACATGCCCATCGATTTGGTGAGGATGATGTCGACGAGCTGCTTATCCTCGGAGACCGGGAGGGCGTTTTTCGATACGATCAGGCGCACGACAAAATAGGCGATCACCCCGAAGATGGCGGTATAGAAGATGATCTTGACCGTGCTCCAGAACGGCGAATACTCGTCGCCCTGCGCGGCCTGATTATTGGTTGCTCCGCTGTAGAACTCCGCGAGGAACGCGTTGGTTCCGGTATTGGTTTTATTGGTGTTGGTCGCGGGAATTGCCGCGCCGGTGGCGACGCCCATCAGGACGAGCGATAACGCCGCTATTTTGACGGTTTTTCTCAACATGTTCCCCTCCGTATCCGTTAGAGTATTATAGCGGAAACCCCGTGGTCTGTCAAAAATGACCGCACAACGCTGTATATTTGCATTTTCAGCGAATTCCATTATGATATGGGTAACCCATTTCGGAGGCGAATATGACGGCCCGAGCCTTTCTGGTACTATTAGCGTTAGCATTGACATTATCTCCGTCGCCCGCGAAGGAGTTCGTAACGGGTAAGAAACGTTCGGATAAGCCCGATGCGCTGGTCAAGAAGGCGGGGAAACTCCTCCTGATATGCAACGGGATTTTCACGGCGAATATTTCCGGCCTTGAAACCGCGGCGGACGCGAAGGATGTCGTTAAGAATATTGCCCTGACCGACGAACAGTTACGGAATGCTATACTCGCCGAAGCCGGTACGCTGAATGCTATCGACGCGGGATTGAATAACGAGGCATGGGATCAACTGAAAAAGGAAATCGATCTGCTGATATTTTCATCGGTAACCTATCAGAAGAAGGTCGAGGAATTAATGGAAAAGTTCAAGGATGATACGAAGGGGCTTGAACTGATTAACGAGGCTTATAAGAAAATGAACGAATGGACGCACGGATACTATAAGGAAGAGTAATGATCGGAAATTATAGCGGACTGCTCTGGGCAATTCGATAGAAATGTCATTTTCCGCCCTGTCTCTTTCTCAGGAAAATCTCCCGGAGTATACCCACGGCCTTCTCGAAACCCTCGCGGTCGGCGGCGGTGGGCTTATCGTCGTTTACCGCGTTCGACCCGCAGATCAGCGGGAATAGTTCTTTATGTTCGGACAGGTCCTTCCTGACACCCGCCGCCTTCAGCATGAGCTCGGCCGCATGGTAACGGGTCAGGTAATCGTCGTCGCGCACCGCCGCGAGCACGGTATCCGCCAGCTCCGGGGTAAGCACCTCCTCCAGCAGGCTGTGCTTTCCGCTCGACGCTATCGCCGACTTGAGGTTGACGAGGGTATCGACCTGCGTGTACCAGTCGGAACCCTCGCGGATCATCCTCCTGAACATCTCCACCGCTTTCGCGCTCGGCCCGAGTTCGAGGATATTCCGCGCTATATTCGCCGCGTCGTAAAAACTTACCGGGCGGTCGAGGGTACGCTCGAGCGCGGATTTTAATTGTTCGCGCGCGTTGTCGTCCTTCCCTAGCTCGACCACTGCGTACCCGAGGTACACGGTGTAGCCTCCAGCGTCGAGCCTGCGTATCAGCATCTCCGCCGCGCGCGGGCGTTCGTCCAGTGTGAGCGCGGTGGCCGCAACCGATACCGACGAATAATCCGGCCCGTCGTGCCATTCCATATAGCCGTTACGTTCCTCGTCGATCGCGGATTCGAGACGCTTGACGCCGCCGGAAAATTCTTCCATAGCCGTACCTTTTTCGATTTTTACGAGTGTAGTATGGAATGGAGCATTTGTCAAGCGGAGGGAAAATATTCGATCAGCGGATATAACCGCGCTCTTTTTCTTGCAATTTACCCGCCGTTCGCTAAAATATCCCCGTAAATAAAGTAATGTCCGCACGGGTAATTATGTCTCTACCGGATACCCCGGGGAGCGGAGGATGCAATGAAACGACAGGTTATTTTGGTGACTACCATGCTCCTTCTTTCATCGATGGTAATCGGCGGGCAGGCGGGCGTGAATATTTCGGAGCATCGTCTGGTCGCGAAGGTAAAGAATCTGCTGAATCAGTGTATTAAGATTACCAAATCCGCCGGGGAAAAAATTACCGCTCCGACGCAGCCCGCTTTGGCCGAGAAGGTTCTCAAATCCGCGTCCTCCGCGATAAAAACTCCCGCGAAAAAGCTCTACGGGATACTCTCCGCCCTCGACGAACCGGTGTTAAAAAGCGTTCAGTCGACGCTGGAGAAACAATTCAAGGACTATTTTAACGAATTGATGGAGCTCGATATGACAATCTACGAAATATATAAAAATAACATGTTTTCCGATGCCGGTAAGGCGCTCGATCAGGCGAATACGGAGTTTAAACGCCTCGCGAAAGGACAATAATAAAGGAATGGATATGATAAAACTAGGCATTATCGGCGCGGGGCGGATTGTCACCGAAACCCATCTGCCTGTTATCGAATCGTTGCGGGACAGGATTGCAATCGCGGGAGTATATTCCCCGTCGGGCGAAAGCGCGGCGCGCACCGGGTATCCGGCGTACCCGTCCCCCGAGGCCGCGCTCGCGGACAGCACGGACGCGCTCCTGATCGCGGCTCCGATTCTTTATAACTCCGGGTGGATCATACGCGGCCTCCGCGCGGGAAAGACCGTGCTCTGCGAGAAGCCCGCTATCGCGGCGCTTGCGGAGCGGGATATTTTCAATTCCCTGCCGCCGGAGCTTGCGGGACGCTGCATGATCGCGGAGAACCAGCTCTTTTTCGACTTTTTTACCGATCTGAAAAAACGTCTGGACGGCGGCGAATACGGAAGCCCGCGCGGGTTTTCCTACTGCGTCGAACGGAATTACCTGCCGGGCGAAGTCCCGTACCTCGACGCGGAATGGCGGCGGAAACCGTCGCATACCGGGGGCTTCCTGTACGACTGGGGCGTGCATCATTTTTCGATGATCGCCCGACTGTTCCCGGGACTGCGGATGCAACGGGGCAAACTTTCCGGCGGGGCCGAGGATGGATGCCCGTCGCGCGCGGAATGGGAGCTCGGGGATTGCGGCCTCATGGGCACGTTTGTGATCGATTACCGTTCGCCCGACAAGACGGACAAATTCACCCTGACGACCGATATCGGCGCGCTCGATATCACGCGGGAGCGGACGAGGTTCATCCCCATATCGGGCGAGAGTGTCGAGTATGAATATCCCGCGAACCGTCTCGAGGATTCGTTCGTCCGGCAATGGGAGATGTTTATACGTTTCGCGGAGGGCGGGAGCGCGAACCCGCATCCGTTGGCGGAGGGTCTCGACGAGGCGGTGCGGTTTTTGGAATGTTACGCCGGATCGCAATTCGCGTAGATAATAAATGCTTCGGGGAAGGAGGGTAGGAGTGATTACAGCATTCAGGGATAAACTTTCCGCGCTGATTAACATAGAAGAACTTTGACCCATCGGCCGCGGCAGCCGGTACGCTTTCCAATTTAATCATTTCCCTCAGATAAAAAATAAGGAGTGAGACGATGGATTTCAGGAAAACTTTAATGATTTGCGGTCTGATCATGGCGCTATCGGGGATTACATTCGCCGCCGAAAAACATACCCGCACGGCAAAGAATTCCACTAAGGATACCTTGTCAACGATTGTATTTATTATGCAGGGTATGTCGGAAGCGCTGAAAACGGGTAATGATAAACTTATGGAATGTCCGGATAAGAAAGCGGCAACCGAGGTTATCCGTGAAACCGCGTCGAAATGTAATGATAGTATTTTAAAGATGATGGAAATAATAACCCAATCCCCGGAACTTGCCGGGGATAAGGATTTTACCGATAAGGCGCAATCGAGTGTGAAGGATGTAGAGGACAAGTTGGCGGATTTCAAGAATGCGATCGAGGAATGGTCGGACGCGCACGGGTTGAGCGAGAAAGAGAAAAACGACCTCAAGGCGATTATTGAAAAAGCGTTCAGTAATTAACCCGCGCCGCATCGGGTAAAACTACTTAGGAGAAGAGGTGACTATGGATATTCGCCTGAAATGGGTCGGCGGCGCGACATGGGTAATGGATATCGGGAATTTTAAAATCGCGTGCGACCCCGTCCTGTGCGCCAAAGGCACGGTGCACGACTACCGCTTCTTTAAATCCGAACGGTTGGAGAATCCCGTTTATACGCGGGACGATTTCAGGGGCGTGGATTTCTGGCTGATCACCCATCTCCATGAAGACCATCTCGATATGCGGGGGCTTGCGATGACCGGGGACGCGCCGGTAATCAGCCCCGCCCAGATAGGAAAAAAGCTCACGACCGTGCTGAAACGGGGCGATACGCATCGGATGGATATCCCCGGCAAGGGAAGCGTCGTTATCACCGCGATTCCCGCGATTCACTCGATCCGTCCGCTTCTCGGCGGGATGGTCGGTAACGGCAACGGGTATCTGCTGGGGTACGGTGACGGAAACGAATCATGCAGTATCTATGTCTCCGGGGATACGCTGATTCACCGGAGGGTCGTCCGCGCCCTCGTGGGAAAGCCCCTCGATCTCGCTATCCTCAATACGGGTAACGCGGTACTGGGCGGCGGACTGCTTTCGGGGATCGCGGGGCGTATCACGATGAATATGAAGGACGTCGCGAAGTTCGACAGGCTTTTTCATCCGAAGACGATAGTCCCCGTGCATTGGGGAACTTTTTCACATTACCGGGAACGGGTGGACTCCGCCGGGGACTTGCCCGCAAGCGTAAAAATTATACATCCGGGAGAGACGTTGACACTCGGGTAATCAGTTATCAGGGGTATCGGGGCGTAAAATATGCTATGGAAACGGATGAATGATACCTCATATGAAATAGTATGGAGACGGAAATGAGAGTTTTTATAAAAATAGTCCTGTTATCGGCGCTGATTTTTTCGGGCGTGTCCGCGGATGATTATAGCGCGCGGACTCGTTCCGGCGGGGCGGTCGGTATTATTAAGGCAAAGATATTTCTTATTAACGGTCTCTCCCATGTCGTCGATGTATTGAACGAAGCCTCCGCCGAAGTGAAAAAAGCCCAGACCGCGCAGGAGTTGTCGGATATCATCTTGTATACCGGGAAAAAGTTCAAGGATATCATGGGACTGATGAAAAAAACAGTAAAACCATACGAGAATATCATAGAAAACGATAAGGATTTTATGGAAGCCGGGCAGACGTTAGCCGGACAGATGATGACCGCCTATACGAAGTTTCAGGATGCCGTAATGAAGTGGCGCGAGGGGAAGACTCTTTCCCCGCAGGACGAGGCGTTACTTCTCGCGGCGGTAAAGGCTCTGAGCGAATTCGGGGATGACGAATGAATTTATAGATTACTTCGCTTCCGCCTTCCCCGCGCCCCTGACGCTGACCATGCTGATCAGGATTACTCCCGCCAATGTCCCCGCCGCCCCGATCCATTGGAATGCGTTCATCGTCTCGCTGAAGCATACCACTCCCCCGATAATCGGCACCACGATTGCGCTGGCCGCGAACGCCGGCAGGATGTGGATGGCCTTCCCCTTCCCGTAGGCTAACTGTAATACCCCGAACGAGATCAGGCTGAGCGCGACCCAGACGTAGAAGAACGGGTTCTCGAACATGGTGGCCGCGCCGACCGTATTGGAGGTGGTCACTTTCTGGAACAGTGTGACAAATCCGCCGATTCCGCCCGCGAGGCTCCCGATCAGTATCCCGACGATGGCCGTTTTATTGCGGAATATGAGACTCATCATCGTGAGAGCGCCCGCAAGCGCGCCGCAGTAGATATAGAGGCGCGTGAAGTCGATCACCGACTCCTTGCCCGCGCCGCCGGAGAACGCGCCGATCAGTATCGACGATGCGAGTATAATGCCGACCCCGATAAATTCGCCCGGACCGCTTTTTTCCTTCATAACGAATATAGAGAATAATGTTAGCGCCGCGAGCCCTGTTCCGAACATCGCGCCGACCAGGGACGCCCCGCCGAGCGAGGTCGCGTGCTGGAGGAGCATGGTCGCCCCGAACATCATCGGCAGTCCCAACCCCCAGACGACCCACTTCAGGACGGGTTTTTCCTTTGGGAACGACAGCCCCCATTTCTGGAAGCCCTGCCCGAGATTGAGAAGCGAACTTCCCCCGAACGCGATCAGCACCGACCAGAATTGATTACTCATATTTTACCTCGATATTTTTTATCATAGGGTGTTAACTATTTGGAAAATTATTATCAAAGAATATTGGATATTAATAAAAAATAGTTATTTTTTAGTGTTTTTTGAATCAGGTTTACTTTGTTCTTTGTATTCAATGACTTCAATGCTGATAATTGACTTTTTTGGAATATAAACAAAAGGTAAAAATCTTGATTTTAATGGGGTTGCTAGATGATCGGTTAATAAAACATTCGAAAGATATAATTGGTAATCTTTATCGTCATGGTCATAAAAGTATTCTTTTAATAAACCAAAATACGCTTGATTGTTTTCAATCTTTACTAATACCCAATATTTCCCCTCAATATCTTCCACCATTTTATTTAATAAACTGATAGGATTTGTAAATAAAGCCCGAAAAATCCTTGGAAAAAGTTTTTCACTACCTCCAATATTTCGAAAAATTCGATTTTTTATATAATGAAGAAATCTTAAAAACTGACCATAGCAGAATGAAAAAAGGAATAGAATAAAAATAAATATTGGGTCAATAGTTTTTAAATGTTGAAATGTTAAGTATTTTGAGTCAAATATACCAAAAATTAATGTTACTAAAGCTATCAAAACTAAACTATTAAATAAAACATATCCTAAATATTGATACTGTTCTTTTTTTTTATTTGGATATTTTGAATAATATATTGATGAAGAAATAAAACCTGGCAGAAAATAAATAATATACAGACCTATTTCTTTTAAATCTATTTGCATTTTATTTTCTATTCATTATTTTGAGAACTTTTTAAAGCCTCAAGTTTTTGAGGAGAAATAGGTGCATAATTAACCATCTGATCATATATACTTTTATCTGTAGAAGGAGCTGCAGAAACAACTGTTGCTACAGTTATAACAGTTTGCTGGTCTACGCCTTCTTTTAAGATTCGTGTTACGAAGTTTTTTACAGCCATTTCTTCCTCCTAGTAATAATAATTTAACATAAAAATCATTATGTGTCAATACAAATGTCAATGTATATTATATAAGTCCATTAATAGCATTATGTTCTTTGCTATAAAATAGGTTATTCCGCCAGCCGGAACACAACCGTCTTCACCATCTTGACGCCCGTCGTCAGTCCTTCCATATTCGTATATAGCCCGGCGTCCGCGCCCGACGGACTGCTGTGCCCGGCCATCACGAGCGTCGCCCAGTTCGTCCCGTCGGCGGGGGTGATGATCGCTTTATACACTATCGACGGCTGGCCTCCGTCCCCGCCCGCCCCGGAATAATACGGGCTATCCTTGGGGAGTCCGTCCTTGTAGGTATCGTTGAAGTCGAGGGAGTTGTTGAACTCCGCGAGCACCGCGAACGATTCCAACGGTTTGGTAGCGACGCTCTTGAGGACGAAGCTCCCCTCCGGGGACGCCGAGGTTACCGTGTCGGGCATCGGGGTATATTTCGTGGGGGCATAGGGGGCTTTCGCGCCGCCGCCCGCCATTTTGAATCCCCAGTACGGGACACTCGACACGCGGGTCGCCGCGCCGAACCATGTCCCTTTACCGTATTTCGCGGTGACATACAGGGTTTCCACCATATTGCCGTCCAAATCCTCGATCCATACCGCGATCTGGGGCGTGGTGCTGATCACCCCCATCATCATATGATTCCATTCCGAGCCCTTTTCGACACTCAGCACGACCTTCTTTCCCGCCGCGCCGGATTTTGTCTCGATCAGCGACACTTTATCCGACGAGCAGGATACCGCCGCCATCAGGAAAAGGCCCAATATGAATATGCGAGTTTTCATCTATTTCTCCTTCGCTATTTATGTATCTTTTCGGAAACTGTAACCCGGAGATCGTTGCCGCCCGGGCAGGTCAGCAGGAATGTCCGGGTGCGGGTGAAATTTTCCCCGAACTCGAACGGCAGCGCGTCATCTCCGCCGGGGGATCGGATAACGCAGAAAAATCCGCCGGGCCGCAGGACCCGTTCGAGCTCGGTGAAGTTTCGGACTACTTCGTCGAGATAGGTCGCCTCGTCGCGGAATCCCGACTTCCATTCCGGCCATAACAGCGTCAGCGCGTCGAAACCGTCCCCGTCGGCGCGGGTTCGCGCCATATACGGGAACAGGATCATATCCGCCGAGATCAGCCCGATTTCGGTGACATGCGCGTAATGCTGGAAATCCGGCGATACCTGTGCGTCCTGGTATGCGTGGTCGAGAATCCCCGCGTTCTTATCGCAGACGGCGCGGAATTTCCCGATAGAGCCGGATTCCATCGCCTCGCTCGCGCAGACCCTGAAAAAGTTCGCGATACCCCCGTCGGTGATCGTATCGATAGAGCGTTTCAATTCCATAGGGGAGACCGCATGCTCCGGGAAACGCGCCAGTTCCGCGCGGAGGATATCCCCCGTTAGCGGGTTCAGCCGGACTCGCGCGATCAGCTCCTCGAGAGGATTGCCCCCGATACCGCAGGCCGAGCGTCCGAGGAAAACAGCCTCCGCGAGCGCCGCGCCGCATCCCATATTCGGGTCGAGCACGAGCTCGCCGGGGTCGCTGTAACGCTCGATCAGGTATGCGGCGGCCGCGCTGTCGACATCCTCGCCGCATGGGTGTATCCCGCGCAGGAGCGCCGCCCCGGTATCGGGACGTTTTTCCAGCGCGATCGTTTTTACGGTTCTATTGTCAGCAAGTTTCATCGGACGGTTCCAATAAAATCTCTGTATTCAAGAAATATTCCTATATGATAAAATACACCCTGATAACGCAATATTGATGATTAACCTGTTTTGTCATTGCTTCCCGAATCCTAAGGATTCGGGAAGCAATCTATTCCATAATTTCATAAACGTCTTTATAGACTGCTTCACCCCGCGCATCGAAATGATATTGCAGCGCGGAGTTCGCAGTGACGGAAATACCGGGAAATGCTCATTTGTTCAATAGTCAGTCCCCGTTAGAAATTGAACACCCACCATTCGTCGCACCCGGCGCATAACGGGGGCTTTCCGTAGTCGCCGCCCCACTGCGCGAGGTAAGCCGCGTTCATTTTCTCCCAGCACGCCTCGATTCCGCCGTCGAGGATATTCCCCATCGGGTTGGCATGGCTGAAATCCTCGCGGCAGAGCTGGACTCTACCGTCCGCGCGGATAAACATATCGTGCTTGAGATGCAGACATGGGTGTCGCTCGATAGGCGAGAGGTCGACCACCCGCAGGCTGTCGAGGGTGCCGCCGAAGGTGTCGGGCTTGCGGACGATAATCCGGTCGCCGTAGTCCTTCCACACGTCGTAGAAGCGCATGAGGTCTTTTTCGTTATCGGCGGTACGGGTGAACTGCGGGTAGATACGCGTCCTGGGTTCGAGGGCTTTTATCGAGTCGGTTAATTTTTGGTAATCGGGCGGGGGAAGGAGCGGATCGCGGGGCTTCTTCCGCGCGGCGAACCCCGATGGGTCGGACGCGCTGATGTCGAAAATGACCTCCGTGTTGGGGAGCGCGAGCGCCTGAGCGGCGGGCGCGAAATTGGTCAGTATCCCCCGGCTTTCGAACAGGAAGCGCATTCCCGGGAACCCGCGCAGGATTTCGACAATTTCGCCGAACGCGCTATGCAGGAACGGTTCGCCGTAGAGGCCGAACACGACTACCGGGGAATGCGAAAATCCCCCGATGGAAGTCAGTACTTTTTTTAAATCGGCGGGTGTCATTTCGCCGCCGTCCGCGCCGTCGGGGAAGAACGCGGTCTCGCGTTCGCCGGTCAGCTCTATCTCGAAATAAGTGGGGCGTTTCCGTATCAGCCCGGGGTTCCGCGCTATGAGCGCTTCGAGCGCGGCGATATCCATCCCGGCGCCGTGCTTTTCGACAATCTCCCTTGTAATGAGGTAATCGTTGAGGTTATCCGGGATAAAATGCACCCGGTATTTGATGAGTTTCGAGGGGTTGATGAAGATATTGGTATCGTAGGAACTGACGTCGCTCTCGAACAACTCCCGGAAATTGGAACGCGGCAAGGGGGCGTTCGCGGGGATTGTTTCGCGGATGAAGCGCGCGACGTCGGCGGACAGCACCTCGGGAAGGAGGCCCTGCGGCAGGTTCTCCGGGTAGGTGTAGTCGAACGCGAGCTTGCGGTGCTCGTCGAGCATCTCCGCGAGCGACTTGACGTCGAGAAGCGGGGAGTACGCGTTGAGGAGAAGCACCTCCGTCTTGGGGAACTCTTTCGTGAGGAAATCGAGGAAATCGCGAGCCGTCCCGAACCCGATGTTTTTTACACCGTCGGCCTTCTTATCCGACAGGAAATAGATGTCGCCGGTGAATTTTTTCAGTTTATCGACGGTGGCCTTTAAAAAGGAATCCACCGGTGACGAATCCGGAATATTCTTGTTATCGAAAAGTACGGCGGCGGTTTTCATATCGCTTCTCTCCACGGACGATTTATTCTCAGCGGATTAGTTTAGCATTAATAAGACGAAATCGCAAAAGTTCATGGAATTCCTTTAACCGCGAGGAAATCCGCGACGTCGTAATGGAAGTTATCGAGCGCGATCTGCATGAGCGTCCTGCCCGATGCGTCCTTATATAACGTGTCCGCGCCCGATAGCGCCAGGTATTCCACCATCGTAAGATTCCCGAACTCGACCGCAATCTCCAGCGCGGTTTCGCCGAGCTTGGTCTTGTCGTTCAGCGTCGCGCCGTGCGATACAAGGAAATTCGCCATCGCGATATTTCCCTTGAACGCCGCGCAGTGCAGGGGAGTCCATTTCCCGAAGTCCGACGCGTTGACGTCCGCGCCCCGTTCGAGCAGGTATTCCGCCATCTCCAAATCTCCCGCGATAGCCGCCTTGTGCAGGAGGGTATGTCCCCACGAGTCCTGCTCCGCGATAGACGCGCCGGATTTGAGCAGAGCGTCTACTATGTCGAGATGCCCGAACGCCCCGGCGATCATAAGCGGCGACCATCCGTACTTGTTCTTGGTATTCATCTTTGCGCCGTGGGCGAGCAGGAAAAGTACCGTAGCGGTATGCCCGCGTTTCGCGGCGAGGTAGAGCGGGGTATCCCCGCGCATATTCAAATCGTTGACCTTGCACCCCTTCGACAGGAGAAACTCCGTCATCGCGGTCTGTCCCCATGCGGCGGCATGGTGCAGGGCGGTATGTCCGCTCCCGTCCTTAATCAGGTATATGTTCTTCTTCGCGTCGAGAAGCATCCCGGCGATGGGGATATTCCCCACCGCGGCGGCTATATGAAACGGGGTTTCGCCGTCGGCGTTCTTGTCGTCCGGCTTCGCGCCCTTCGATAGCAGGAACCGCGCCGATTGAAGGTCTCCCGCGAGACATGCGAGATGGAGCGGGGTTGCCTTGGACGCGTTCTTCGGCGCGGGCTTGGCCTTCGCGTCGAGCAGGAGTTTCACGATATCGGGATGCCCCTTGGCGGCGGCGAAATGAAGCGGGGTATCGCCGTTAGTGGTCGCGGCGTTCACATCGGCGCCGTGGCCGATCAGGAGCGACGCCGTAGCGGGATCCCCGTTATCGCACGCGAAATGCAGGGGCGTGAGTTTCTGGGAGTTGTTTTCCTTTGCCGCCGCGCCGGATTTTAACAGTTCCCCGGCAGCGATCGAATGCCCGCCCCATGCCGCCATCATCAGCGGCGAGAAGCCGGTCATTCCCTTCTGCCATACCGGGGATTGTCCGCGGTCGAGCAGGAGCCGCACGGTCGCAAGGTCTCCGTTATAGCACGCGAGCTGGAACGGGGTATAACGCTGCGAACCATCCGCCCCTCCGGCAGTCTGCGCGAGCGATGCGCCGTGGTCGAGCAGGTACTGTGCCGCTCCGCTCTGTCCGTTGAGGACGGCGATATGCAGGGGGGACGCGTCGAGAAGAGTGATATTCCTGTATTGGTAGTAACTGGTGGTATGAACGAGGAGGGGCTCTTCGGAGACGATTTCCTTGAGTCCGGCGATATCGCCTTCGACGCTCGCGATCAGGATATCGATCTCAGGGTGCGGGATTTCGGGACGGGTCTGGTTGCCGCAGGATGCGGCGGATAGGAACAGGAGCGCCGAAATGGCAAGCCGCCGGATATTCACCTATGCCTCCGGCCCGGTCCATTTGACGACTTCCACCCCGCATTTGCGGAGAATATCGATGGGTTCGGCGATACGGTATTCCTCGCCGTACACCACCCGTTTGACGCCCGACATGATGATAAACTTACTGCAATCGAAGCACGGGGATTGGGTGACATAGAGAGTCGCGCCGTCGATACTCACGGTCGAACGGGCGGCTTTCGCGATAGCGTTCGCCTCGGCGTGCATGACGGTGGGGAGCGTGTCCCCTTCGATATCCTCGCAGGAGTTCGTCAGCCCCGGCAGGTTGCCGTTAAAGCCGAACGAGACGATATTGCCGTCCTTGACGACGATCGCCCCGACCTGCAGGCGTTTGCAGTAGCTGAGCTGTGCGGTCTCTTTCGCGATCTGCATATAGAAATTATCGGACTTGCTCTGATCCATACTTGCTCCGTGTGATTCGGTGCATTATTTTAACGCGCCCGCCGATAAAACGCAACCCCTTGAAGGGGGACTAAACCCGGTATAAAAGTGGTTTCCGGTAGCCTCGATACATCCCGCGCTTCACGCGGGACTCCTCGCATCCTGCGAGTCGCACACTAAATTTCTTTGCCTCTTTCTTTTCCCTGTTTTTACATTTTGTCGTTTTCCCCGCGCTTTAAAGCGCTTCTTACTTCCGGGGAAACCGACAAAGGGCGTTTGTTCGACGCAGAACTCGTTTGGTTTTTTCGAGGGGTAATCGTGCGAGTTACGCCCGACTCGGATTCCCCGGCTCTTCTCCTAAGCTTTATCCGGCGGGGCAGGCTTTCTTTGGATACTTTCTTTCCCCTGCCGGAAAGAAAGTATCATACTCCCCGACGAACTCCTTCGGGAAATTGAACTTCATATTATTGGTGGGATGATGCGGTGAAGCGGTGTTTCAGTAAAACTATTCTACCAATCCCAGACGCATGAGTATCCGCAGCGTGTAGAGCGTCAGCGTGGGCGAGGGCTGTTTCTTATCGGCGAAATCCCGTCCCTTGTACGCCATATACACGCTTTCCGGGGTAAACCGCATCTCCGTGTCGGCCTTCGATAGCACGATATCCGCCATCTCCCGGACACGTTTATCCTCACGGTACGCGGGATAGTTACCGAATGCCTCGAGCATATGCAGGATATTGTACCAGACGAACGGGAATTTCAGCTTCTGGAAATCGGTACCGATGCCGAAGAGAAAGTACTTCTTCTGGCCGCGCTCGACCCACAAGCGAAGGAGAGTTTCGGCCGCGAGCTTCGCGGCAGGGGATTCCATCGCGGAGGAGTCCTCGCCCATCGCCTTCAGCGCGATCAGGTTCGCGTAGGGGCATATCGATGTTTTCGAGCCCGGCCCCCGGAACTTCGGGATCGACCCCACGCAGCGGTATCCGTCGACATCGGTCAATTCTATTAGTTTCGCCATCGCCCTCGCGGTGACATTGTTCCGAACCCCCATCTTCAGGAGCGCGTACAGTACGGTCGGGAAGTTCGTCATCACCCAGTCGTACGCCTGCTCGCCTGTGCCTCCGAACGCGGGCGGGATACGCATCAGTACGAGCGGGATACCGTCGGGAGAGACGTGCGCGAGCACTATGTCGATAATCTCCGCCATACCGGGAAAGTCCTTGGTGACCCCGAGATCGGCGAGGAGCGCGAGACGGTGCAGGGGCAGGTCGGACTTATCGTGCCGTTCGATGGGGGATTCGTTCCATTTTTGCACGGCGGCGATATTTTCGGCGATAAAGTCGTCCTGTCCGAGCAGGGCGGGGTCGGGAGTTCCGCCGAACAGAAGCGCGGAGTTATAACGGACATACGGTATCGGCGAACTTGTAAGCCAGTCTTTCGTGGATTGCGGGATGAGCATGAGATACCCCCTTTATAAATCCATAGTAAAATGATAAAAGATTTATCCTTAAAGTCAAGGTGTTTTCGTTCAAAACGAAGTCCAATCGGTAATATTTAACGACAGGAGGGGGATTCCGGTACAGTTTTGGGCATAGAATTGACGATTTACCCATTGATTTTGAAAATTCATTCGACAATATTCCGTTTTTCCGAAAAGTATGTTATAATCCATCCGGTGAGAATTTCGACGAAGGAAAAATGTGAAAGGCGCGTTACCAACTATCGCTATTATAGGGCGGCCGAATGTCGGCAAGTCCTCCCTGTTCAATCTGCTGATCAAGGAGCGGAAGTCCATTGTGGACGAGATGGAGGGAGTGACCCGCGATATCAATATCGGGGAATTCAAGACGCTGCGGGGACGCGCGTTCCGAATCTACGATACGGCCGGGTATCTCGAAAAGGGCGACCAATTTAATAAACTGGTGCAGGAGAAGGTCAAGCAGGCGATCGCCTATGCCGACCTCATCCTGTTTATGGTTGACGGGCGGGAGTACCACCCGATAGACGAGGAACTCGGGCGGTTTCTCCGCAAGCAGAAGAAGCCCGTGATCGTGATCGCGAACAAGCTCGACCATAAGAAGTTCGACGACGATCTCTACGAGTTCTATAACCTCGGCTTCGAGGAGATAGTGCCGTTCTCGGTGATCCATAAACGCGGGGTGTCCGACCTCATGGACACGTTCGAGGACATGTTCCCCGAGGGCGCGGACAGCGACGATGTTTCCGGCGAGATATGTGTCTCGATAGTCGGGCGGCCGAATGTCGGCAAGTCGATGCTCGTGAACACCCTCCTCGGCTACGAGCGCAGTATCGTGTCCGAAGTGCCCGGCACGACGCGGGATTCGCTCGACGATGTGCTGGACTGGAAGGGGAAGAAGATTCGCCTGATCGATACCGCCGGATTGCGGCGGACGTCGCGGGTCGAGGACGATATCGAGTATTACAGCGCGGTACGTACCGCGCAGGCGATAGAGCGCAGCCATATAGTGATACAGCTTCTCGAGGCGAACGAGCCGATCTCGCATCAGGATAAGCATATCAGCGAGATGGTGATCGAGAAGGGACGCGGGCTCATATTCGCGTATAATAAATGGGACCTGATGGGTCTCGAGGAAGACGGCGAGGAGAACTACCGCCGGATGCAGGATTTCAGGAAGACGACCCTGAAGGAATATCCGACGTTCGATTATATCCCGGTCGAGTTTATCTCGGCGAGGGATAATTATAAGGTCGCCCGCCTGATGGAATTGGTATTCACCGTATACGAGGAATATAATAAAAGGGTGCCGACCCCGGAACTCAACGAATGGCTGAAAGTGACGATCCGTGAGACCGATCTCGATAAACCGAAGTCTAATCTCAAGATCTATTACGCGACCCAGCCGTTGACGGCTCCCCCGAAGTTCATTGTTTTCGTGAACAAGCGCGAACATATGCGCAAGGATTTCCCCCGTTATATGGAAAAACGGATACGGGCGGAATTCGGATTTTCCGGGGTGCCTGTTCGGCTGTATTTCAAACAAAGGGAACGTGAAAAGAAAAATACATGAGGAGCGTCCTATGGCAGCATCAAAGAACGAAATGCCCAAGAAACCTAACATGGAGAACTACCTCAAGGAAATTGAAGTAAAAGCGTACCAAATTTATCAGGAAAGAAAGAAGAATAATATTCCCGGCGATCAGTTTACGGACTGGGTTCAGGCCGAGAACGAGATTAAGTCGAAGTACAATATCGGGTAACCGGAACCGTTCATTTTCAGAACCCGGTTTATATCAGGGACTTTTGCCGCTTCTCAAATCATTTTCGGAAGCGACGAGTGGGCGATTTTTCAATTGACGCGAAAAATAGCGTATGCTGATTTTGTCGTGGATTTATCAACGCCCTTTTTACCCGATATGAAACCCGCATACAACGCGGAATATTTTATCACCCTACTAATAGAGAGGAGAAGGCGATGTCTGAAAAAGTTGTGGCTGTAGTCGGCGCGACCGGCGCGGTCGGGCGTGAGATGATCCGCACTCTGGAACGCAGGAATTTCCCAGTGAAGGGAATCCGTTTCTTCGCATCACAGCGTTCGGCGGGTAAGTATCTCAAGTTTCAGGGAGAAGACGTCATTGTCGAGGAACTTACCGAGAAAGCGTTCGATAACCAGGGTATCGAAATCGCGCTGTTTTCAGCCGGCGGAGATACCAGTAAGCAGTACGCCCCGATAGTCGCCAAAGCCGGAGCCGTCGTGATCGACAACTCGAGCGCGTGGCGTATGAATCCCGAGGTGCCGCTTGTGGTGCCCGAGGTCAACCCCGAGGACGTCAAGTACAATAAGGGTATTATCGCGAACCCCAACTGTTCCACTATCCAGATGGTCGTGGCGCTGAAGCCGCTGCACGATTTCGGCAAAATCCGCCGTATCGTGGTATCGACCTATCAGTCGGTTTCCGGCGCGGGACAGAAGGGTATCGACGAGCTTTGGGAGCAGACTAAGAATCTGGTCAACGGCAAGCCGATTACGTCCAATAAATTTCCCAAGCAGATCGCGTTTAACGTGATCCCGCAGATAGACGTGTTCCTCGATAACTTCTTCACTAAAGAAGAGATGAAGATGGTCAACGAGACCCGCAAGATCATGCACGACGAACATATCCAGACCACCGCGACCTGCGTGCGCGTCCCCGTGCTTCGCGGGCATAGCGAATCGGTCTATATCGAGACCGAGAAGAAGATCACCCGCGAGAAGGCGATCGAGCTCCTGTCGAAGGCTCCCGGCATCGTGGTGATGGATGACCCGCAGAAGGGCGTATATCCCGTACCGACCGAGACCGCCGACCTGTTCGACACATTTGTCGGGCGTATCCGCGAGGATCTGAATATCGAGACCGGGCTGAACTTCTGGTGCGTCTCGGACAACCTGCTGAAGGGCGCGGCGTCCAACGCCGTCCAGATCGCGGAGATACTTTAGAATATTAAAACTATATAAAAAGACCGTCCAAAAGGACGGTCTTTTTCATTAGAGGAGAATCAGATGAGAGCGGTATGTATTATCGGGAGTCCAAGATTATCAGGAAATACAGCGTACATCACAGGAATGACTATCGAAGGAATGAGAGAGGCGGGAATCGAAATTGAAACTATTAACCTCGGTTCGATGAATATTCATTATTGTCAAGGATGTGGAGTTTGTGAGAAAACGAGGCAGTGTGTACAACGGGATGATATGGACACTATTATTAAATCTATGATGGATGCAAATATAATCCTTATTGCTTCACCCTCATATTGGGGAGATATAACCGGTCAGCTAAAAGTATTTTTTGACAGGAGTACCCCACTATGTAATGCAAAGGATGGTACGACTCCATTTCCGAAGGGAAAGATCGGTATTGCAATAGCATTAAGAAAAGGGAACTCCCCGGGTGAAAATCTGCATATTATTGAATCAATCCAGCACTATTTTAGCCATTTGTATATCGTACCGAAAGCGAGATACACGATTGAGGGGATTGGTAGTGTGGAAGATATTCTCAAGCAACAGGATAAAATTGACGAGGCATATCGCATAGGGTTAAATATTCTACGGTAACAATTATTGCACCTAAAAAATCAAATAACCTACACCCTTCATAAAATTTTCCCCTTGACAAATAATAATCCTATGTTATATTTACACCATGATGTACCGGAGGGCTTATGAATAAGGCGTTGTTTTTTATCCTGTTACTCATCCCTGTATTTCTCTTTCCGAAGGTCACCAAGGTCACCATCCGTAACGGGAGCGGGTACGGAATTGCGGAGCTTTATATTGTTCCGTCAAAGGGATTTAAAGGTAAATGGGGAAAAGACCTGATGAAGAACAAGTCAAAATGGGAATACTCGGACTTTGCGGGGCATGAGGTCACGGTAAAATATACTGCAAAAGACGGCGCTCTTTATCATGTAAAATTCAAGGATTTTTATAACGATTGGGGGGAGCTCGAATCGGTCGATCTCAGCAAGCACAATCCTCTGATTTTCAAAATGCACGCCGCCTACAATACAAACTATATCCCGAAAAACCCGGGGCTCGGCTACTTCGAGAAGAACCCGTGGGGGATCAAGTACGACAACTCCAAAGATACCCTTAAACCATACCATTCAAAGCTGGAAATCTATAATTACTTCCTCAAACTTCCCCGAAGCGCGCTGGAAAATGAAATATTTGTGGAAAATGCGGTTTATTTTTATGTCGATGATTATAAGATGAATGCGGGGACGCTTCCGGCTAAATCGCTCAATCAGGGCTTGGTCTGGCTGAACTATCTTCGTTGGCTCGCAGGGGTGAACAGTGATATTCAGTATACCGACAAGCTGAACAATATTGCACAGCATGGAGCTTTTATTCTCGCGGCGAATACCGGTGACGGGATAACTGTCCATCCCAAGAAGCCTTATGGGGTTACCGACGAGCAGTTCGAATTGGGTTATGAAGCATGCAGTCATGCGAATATCGCAGAGGGTTGCGGGCTGAGTAGTTTCCCGGCAGCCCTTCGACTGTGGATCGGGTATGTGAACGCCTGTACTTCGTCGACGGTGGGCGACCGCGAATGGATCATTTCGCCCTCGCTGGGGAATGTCGGTTTCGGTTTTAACGGTTCGTTCGCCCTACTGTACCTTGGGGATGTCCCAAATCCCAACCCGAAGTTCGAGCAAAAGGCTATCTGTTGGCCCGCGCCGGGGCATTTCCCTAATGAGTTCCTCGCGGGCTATAAATCCGGTGAACCGTGGACGGTTACGGTCAATCCTAAGTATTACAAGACTCCCGATATTAATAAGGTTACTGTGAAAATGACGCGCCTGATCGATAATACGGTGATCGTGCTGGACGTGTCCCACAACAAGGCAAGTGCTTGCGGGCCGTACCTGAACGTCAAACTCAACGTCGGCGGGATGCCGAACAGCATCATGTTCCGGCCGGACTACTCACTGGCAAACTACTCAGACGGGCAGGTATACCGGGTGGAGATTTCCGGGCTTGAAGACCTGAGCGGAAACCCGGCTGAGATGAGCTATACCGTGGAATTTTTCAATCTGCAATAGTCCGTTTTCATTCATCTACCGCTCGAACAGGGATTTATTGCTGAATAATCACCCTGCGTCTAAAAATTCCCCCTTGACAAATAATAATCCTATGTTATATTAACTCCATGATGTACCGGAGGGCTTATGAAGCGCGTATTATTCCTGATCCTGCTGGCGATTCCCGCGGCGGTTTTCCCGAAAACCGTCCCGTTCTCGCTGGTAAATAACAGTAAATGGGGCGTTGAGGAACTGTATATCGTTCCCGCCAAGGGATTCCAAGGGAAAATGGGGAAAGAACCTGATTACCCCGAATGTGATTTACGGGTGGGAGGGCGCGACGGTCAAGTACAGTATCAAGAGCGGCGCGCTTTATCATGTGAAGTTTAAGGATTTCTTCGGGCAATGGGGTTCGGTCGAATCGGTCGAACTGGGCAAGTACAACCCGCTGAAGGTCGCATGCCATGCCGCGTATAATACGAACTATATCCCGCAGAACCCGGGTCTCGGCTATTTCGAGAAAAACCCGTGGGGTATCAAGTATGATACGTCGAAGGATACCCTACAGCCCCTGCATACTAAGATCGATATTTACAACTATTACCAGAAACTCCCCAAGCGGGCTGAAACGACCACATGGTTCGACGTGCAGCCGGAGGTCTATGTGAAAAACGGGTTTAACCTGAACCCCGGTAAAATCGCGAAAAAATCCTTTGAGGACGGATTGGTCTGGATCAATTATTACCGTTGGCTCGTCGGTCTGAACAGCGATATCCAGTGCTCGGATAAGCAGAATAACCTCGCCCAGCATGGGGCGTTTATCCTGCAATATGCCAACGATGTAACCTCTACCAAGCCGAAAAAAGCCCCCCAGATCACGGACGAGCAGTATGAGATGGGTTTACAGGGACTTGCGCATGCGAATGTCGCATACGGGTGTTCGCTCGAGGATTTTGTGACATCCCTGCGGTGGTGGATCGGGTACTACAACCAATGTTCGTCGGAAACGGTCGGCGACCGCGAATGGATTATCTCGCCGTACCTGGGCGAGGTCGGGTTCGGGATGGCGGGAAGCTATTCCGTACTGAGCTTCGGAGAATCCAATCCCGGCGCGAAATTCGAGCAGAAGGCGGTGTGTTTCCCCGCGCCGGGGCTATTCCCCCATGAATTCCTGATCGGGTATAAGGAGGGCGAACCGTGGACGGTCACGGTCAACCCGAAATACTACAAGACCCCCAATATCAATCAGGTCACCGTGAAGCTGACGCGTCTCTACGATAATATGGTGATTGTGCTGGATAAGTCCCACAACAAGGCAAGTGCTTGCGGGCCGTACCTGAACGTCAAACTCAACTTCGGGGGGATGCCGAACAGCATCATGTTCCGGCCGGACTTCACGCAGGCGAACTATGCCGACGGTCAGGTATACCGTGTGGAGATTTCCGGGCTGGAGGGTGCCGACGGGACTCCCGAGACGCTCAGTTATACGGTGGAGTTTTTTAACCTCGATTAAGCCGCGCCTCGTATGACTGGAATCAGATTACATCCGGCAGCGACCGCTGACGCTTGGTCAGCAGGATAACCGACCGCAGTTCCTTTTCCGTCTTCGCGCTCATCCAGTTTTTCTGGAAATCCGGGTCCTGTAAAATCTGCGCGATTGCCATCAGCGCCCGGAGATGGAAGTTGCGTTCGTCCCGCGACCCGATAAGAAAGAACGCGGTATAGACCACATCTCCCTTTTCGTTCCAGTCGATCCCGTGTTTGTCGCGGACAAGGACGATATCGAAACGGTGCTCGCCTTCGATGATGATATGCGGGATCGCGTGCGGAACCGCCACCCCCGGGTAAATCAGGGTCGAGGCTTCCTCCTCGCGGCGGTCGAGTTTCAGCTTAATCCACGCCGGGTCGGTGTTCCAACGCTTTGCGCCTACCTCCGCGACCATCCTGAACAGTTCGTCGCGGGTGACCGTGCGGTTGATATCGAGTATACTTGCGTCGCGGATAATCTTATCGAAACGATCCTCGTGGATGTCCTTCATATCCATCAGGATATCCAGTAGCTCGTCCTCGAGTTCCGTCCCCCCGGTCTTCAATTCGGGGTCGACGATATTTTCCACCATGTGTACGAACGCCGATTTACGCTTGACCCGTTTTCGCGCGTAGACGAAGTACCATCCGACCGACAGCGCGAGGAATCCCGCCGCCGCCGCGAACAATTCCCACCCCATCTCGATAATCAGGAAAATGTACCCGATTATTCCTATTATCTGGAGCACCGGGAAAAGCGGCGCATGGAACGAGGGCTTATAGGTGGAAATTTTCGAGAAACGGATGACGATAACTGAGAGATTGACAATGATGAACACGAGCAGCATGAAGAGCGAGGCCACCTTCGCGAGCTGTTCGATATTCAGCAGGAGGATGACGAGGAGCATGACCGCGGAAGTGATGATAACCGAGATATAGGGGATTTTCTTCTTCTTCGATACTTTAGCGAAAAGTTCCGGGAGCAGGCTGTCGCGGCTCATCGCCATCGGGTTCCGGGACGCGGTCATAATACCCGCGTTGGCGGTAGTAATGAACGCGAGCACCGCGGCGAGCGCGGTGATGATGAGCTCGATGCGCGAGAGAATCGGGGTCTCGAAAAACTCCTGCCCCGCGACCGACAGCGGCGTAAGGGTCTGGGATAACTCCATAGCCGGAAGAACGCCGATTAGAACGAGGATGATCAGCAGATACATGATTTCCACTATCCCGAATGCCAGCAGGGTGCTGAGGATAAGCGATTTCCGGGGATTTTTAACTTCTTCAGCGACACTAGCTATATTCGTTAATCCGCCGTAGGAAATAAAAACCATCCCTGTCACAAGGAATACGTCATTCCATTTGAACTCGAATACTTTTGATAAATGCGAGAAATCCATTACACGGTAGCCGAAAAGCACAAACTGTATCAGGATAAGCAGTAATATAGCGACAAGAAATACTTGTAATTTTCCGGAAGATTTAACGCTTACGAGATTGATGACAGTAAAAAATAAACAAAATGAACCGGCGACGATTTTTATTTCCCATTCGGTGAGGTTTGGGAAAATCAGGGTCGCGAACGCGCCGATCCCCACGAGGGCGAACGCGCTTTTGAGGGTGATGGTAAACCAATTGGCGAACCCTGTAAATGTCCCGGCGGCAGAACCGAGGATACGTTCCGCGAAGAAGTAGCTGCCTCCCGCCTTTGGGATGGCAGTCGCGAGTTCGAGTTGCGACAATAGAGCAGGGAGCATGAGCACCCCGGCGAAAAAATACGATATGAGAATGGCCGGCCCCGCGATCTTAAATACGACGGCCGGCAGGACGAAGATACCCGTGCTGATCATCGCGCCGGATGCCAGGCTGAACACGTCGATACCGTTGAGTTGTTTTTTTAACGCCATGATGCCTCCCTTTAATAGAAGTAACGAGGACATGCTGAAAGTCCGCAGCCTGTCTCTCTTGTTCCATTATCTTACGGATTAGCGTGAATATGCGGGATACTTATGATCCGCGCGCCGTTTTCTCTATGACGAAGCCGCCGGGGCGACCGTGAACCGTTCGATCAACGCGGGCTGTAAAATGATTTTTTCTTTCTTATTGATGCCGGAATCGATCTCCGCCTTCAGGAGTTCGATGCCGAGTTGGGATGCGATACTCAGCGGCTGCGACATCGTGGAAAGCCCGATATAATCGCTGAAGTCCATATTATCGTAGCCGAGGATAGAAAGGTCCTCCGGTACGCGGAATCCCATCTCGCGCGCGGTTTCGAGCGCGCCCACCGCCTGCAGGTCGCTGACGCAGAAAATCGCGGTAGGCGGTTCCTTCATACCCATCAGTTTCTTCGTAATCAGGTTAGCCCCGATGCGGCTCCAATCGTTGATCTGGATATATTTGTCGTTGATCGGGATACTCGCCATCGACAGCCCCATCTTATATCCCTTGAGGCGTTCGCTCGCGACAGTGAAATGGAACGGGTCTTCTATCGCGCCGCTGATAATCGCGATCCGTTTATGCCCGAGCCCGGTGAGGTACTCGACCGCCTTATACGCGCCGTAGGTGTTATCGAAGCAGACGGAACTGTACGACGGGTGCATGGTGTCGATCAGCGCTATCGGGAAACGCGCCTTACGGAGGTTGATCTCCTCGTCGGTGCGCACCGGGAGCGAGACCACGACCAGCCCGTCGAGCTTATTCTCGCCGACCACCTTGGCGATCAGTTTCTTCTTCTGCTCGGGCGTGGTAGCGTCGTAGAGGATCAGGTCGAAGTCGTGGAGTTCCTTCGCGATACCGTCGAGGAGCTTCAGGAAAAATTCGCCGAAGAAGAACGGAACCAGTACGCCGATTTCCTGCGATTTACGTTTGGACAGCCCCGATGCGATGGGCGAGGGATAGTAATTCAAATCCTCGATCGCCTGCATGACGATTTCTTTCGTCTGCGCGGACACATTATCCTTCCCGTTGATGACACGGGACACCGTAGCGATCGTGACATTCGCGCGTTTCGCGACATCGTAGATAGTGATTTTTTTTGTTAAATCCGCCATTTTACCTTTCCATATCTATCTTTAAAAACGGACGTCGAACGAAAGGAACGGGCACTTATCCACCGGTTCGGCCGAATACTCCACATCGGTAACATCCGACATGGGCGGGCCTTTCCGCAGTTCTTCGATCAGCGCCGAGACTTGTTCATCGCTGCCGCACGCTTCGATCTGGACATCCCCGGAATAAAGGTTCTTCACCCATCCGGTCAGGCCGATATTTTCCGCTCTCCGCTGAACGAAATACCTGAACCCCACCCCCTGTACGCGCCCTCTGACGATAGCCCTGAGCATCAGCATCTCTTCCTCCTATTGCACCTCTGCGGTCAGCTTGCCGATATTCGAGACGGATAGCGGAAGCGGGAGAAATAGCGTATCGAATTCGTTCTGGCGGAGTTCCAATAGTACGTTGGTCGTGAGAACGAATTCTTTATTCGATAGCGTCAGATTCCTGACAACCCACAGGTTTGTGGCGGTGTTTTCGAGAAAGAGGCTCAGCCCGTACTTGGCCTTGTCCTGCACCAGACGCACCACCAGCTTATTACCGTTACTGAAATTGAATTCCTTTTTCTTGGTCTCGGGCTGGCCGAACATAAACGCCAGCCACATGCCGACAGCGAGGATAATATAAAATATAAACATCCGCGCGGTGGTCTTATTTCCGCCGAATACCCGAGTGAGAAACTTCTGCGGTTTCGCCGATTGCACCGGATGATGGCTTAACGCGGTGCGTTCCGCCCGTGAGTAGTGATAAACATATTCCGGGTTTTTCAGTTCGTCGAACGTGGGAGCCGTCTTCTTTTTCATTGTCCTCTCAAACCGCTTTCAAATAAGGGCAAATTTATTACCGGGTTTTTGTTAAATAGCGTAAAACACTCGATTTTAACCTATAAAATTGCCCAATGGCCGCTCCACTGCCGCCGTGAAAACGGCGGTAAATGAAAGCGACCATATCTTACAATAGAAAATGGGTTTTATCAATTATTTTTCCATCATTTTCAGAACATTGCGGTAGTAACGGGTTATTTCCATTGGAACTGCGTACCGAATTGAACGCTGATCGCGACCCCTTTCAACGGGTGGGAATAGTTGTAGGAAAACTCATACGCCATGCTGTTCTTCCAGTGAAACGCGCCTTTCTGGCCTTTTACCCATGAGTCGTAAAATATCGAGAATAGCTTGGTGTTCTTCCCTTCCGTGTTGATGAGGAATATATTGAAATAGGGGATATTTTTATCGTAGATATAGGACTTACCGGCGGAGTATATCCGGTACTGGATAGGCATCATCTGGTAAAACCCGGCCTCGACCTGCACGGCAGTCCACCCGATAAAATCGATCTGACTGATGGACATCAAATCGATTTTCGCGGTAACCGTCTGGTTGGTAACTTTATTGGTGATATAGAGCGTGAAGTTCGTCGTGTACTCGTAGGTTCCCTTCAGCAGGGTATTCGGCGAGACCAGAACCTGCACATAGGAATGATAGGTCTGGATTACGGATGAGTTTGTTTTCGTGGGAGCCTGCATGGACGTCTCGTTGAACTGGACCTCCGGGTCCGAAGGGCCGGGCACCGACGGCTCGATAGGCTGCGCGGACAATATCCCCGGGAGAACGAGCGGAAGCGCGAGTCTAATGCACATACGGGTGATAGCAGTATACATAATGATTCTCCTCCAACAGCGTGGCTTCGGGGAAACTTGCTTTGCATTGCCCGTCGGCGGCTGGGCACCGGGAATAGAACGGGCATCCGTCGACAGTCTCCTCGCGTTCGATAGGGTCGTGCTGTACCACAATATCGCGGGCGGACTGGAGCAGGAGATGCGTGTAGGGGTTCGCCGGGCGTTCGAATATCGAGAGCTTGCCGCCCGATTCGAGCACCTTGCCGCGGTAGATGATCAGGATAGTCTGCGAGAGAAACCGCACGGTCGCGAGGTCGTGGGATATGAATATATAGGATAGATCGAACTTTGTCTTGAGGTCGGACAGGAGATTGAGGATCTGCGCGCGGATGGATACGTCGAGCGACGATACCGGCTCGTCGAGGATAATCAGCTCGGGATGGGAAATGAGCGCGCGGGCGATCGATACCCGCTGGCGCTGCCCGCCGGAGAACTCGTGCGGATAACGGAACATCGCGGACGCCTCGATACCGACTGTTTCGAGCGCCTCGCCCACCTTGACGCGGAGTTTCTCCTTATCGATATTTTTCTCGATACGGAGGTAGGGTTCGGCGATAGAGTTGAGGATATTCATACGGGGGTTCAAAGAACTGTAGGGGTTCTGGAATACCGCCTGTATCTTCCCGGAGAACCACGACTGGCGCACGTCGCCGCCGAGGAAGCTCATACTGCCCGCGGTGGGAGGGTACAGCCCGAGCACGGCGTTACCGAGGGTGGTCTTGCCGGAACCGGATTCGCCGATGATGGAGAGAACCTCGCCCTTTTTCAGCTCGAACGAGACCCCGTCGACAGCCTTCACCTCTCCCGACACGCGCCGGAAGATTCCTTTATATATCGGAAAATGCACTTCTATTCCGCTCGCTTCCAGGAACTTCATTTTTACCTCACGGATTATTCTATGGATCACTTCTAAATACTTATGCAAGGAAGTGACCATCGGGCGTCTTTTAAAGATATATCATTAATAATGTTATAAATGTAAATAGTTTTTGCGTCAGTCCCCGCAAGGGGGGAACCGCCCTATAGATCACTTCTAAATAATCATGTAAGGAAGTGACCGCCGGGCTGTTTATATTCAATTATGTCTTAGATTATTAAAAAACTCAAGGTTTTTAGAACCGCCCGATAAGGGCTTGATGACGAACAAGGGAATTGTGGAATTTCCTGTCACTGCGAGACGCAATGTCTTATATGGAGGTAAAATAGATTGCCCCGGCTATGGTTCGACTGGCTCACCATGACGCCTCGCCTGTCGTCCATCTACTATCGAAGATGGAAGACGGTTAGAAAGCAGGCAATGACATAAAACAGTCTGTCGACAAGCCTTATTCAGAGGAGCGGAGAGTTAAACAAATTCGACCGGATATTGCCGGCATTGGATTTTTTTTACCACTTGCATTACAATTTTGGTAACGAAACAGGTTTTATCCGTTATTTGAGGAGAAAGCTATGCAGAAAATCGGGGTCTATCCCGGTACGTTCGACCCTCCCACCAACGGGCATATCGATGTCGCGATCAGGGCGTCTCATTTCTTCGATAAACTCATCATAGGGGTAGGAAACAACCCCGGTAAAAATCCGCTGTTTTCCGCGGACGAACGGGTGGCGATGCTTCAGGAGATATTCAAGGATAGCCCGAATATCGAAATCCGCGCGTTCTCGAACCTGCTGATCAACTTTGTGAGCGATTGCGGGGCGATGGCGCTGGTACGCGGACTGCGGGCTGTGTCCGATTTCGAATACGAGCTCCAGCTCGCGTCGTTTAACTATCACCTGAACGATACGGTCGATACGGTGTTTTTTATGGCGCGCGAGGAGAACCTGTTCGTCAGTTCGTCGATTATCCGCGAGATAGCGCAGTACGGCGGGGATGTTTCCGACCGGGTGCCGCCGGTCGTATGGAAGAAACTGCGCGCGGTGTACCCGATTAAGTGATGAAGTATATGATAGGTATATTTGTGCTCACCCTGTTATCCTGCTCGGAGTATGCTCAGGTTAAAACAACTTCCGATATAGGCGAATATTATCAAAGAATGGCGAATGTTTGGATAAATGCTTCTGATCAGGTTTCTTCAGCAAAAAATCCGCAGACTGTATGCGATGCGCTCAAGGATGCGGATAGGGTGTTTTCAGTTTTATTCGAAGAAATGGAAATGAATAAGCAAGTGTTGTTTCTGAATGAAGCAATGAAGACCGAGTATATGAAGCGGGAATCGGCATATCAGACTGATTTAAATATGGCGATGATGAAAGCCCGGCTGGAGACCGAAAACGCGATGAAACGGTTTGCGGATGATATCACGGGAGTAAAAATGATCGGGGAAGTATATAAGTCTAGTAAGCTATTCCCCTGATTTCAGCCTAGTTTATGGAGCGGAAACTTTTGGTTTTTAAAGGATGTTTAATGAAAAAATTATTTTTATTATTCGGCATAATCGGAATAAGTACGATGCTCCTATCCTGCGGAGCCGATCTGAGCAAGGCGGCGGACGAGATACGCCCGTCGATACAGCGAATGGCCGCGGTGATCGATAACGCCTCCCAGCGGATGACGGGTGTGCAGGACGCGGACGAGGCCTCCGCGATCATGAAAGAAACCGCCGCTAAAATGAAACAAATCATTATCGAGATGAAGGATACCGAGAAAAAATATAATCTGACTCCTGAAGAATCGAAGAAACTGGTTAATATATTGAAAACCGATTACAATGCGGTGGGGAAAGTTCTCGTTACGCTGAACAGTAATATCAACATGGTTTTGGACAAGTATAAGGACGATCCTAAGATGGCGGAGAAACTGATGGATGCGCTCCTAAGCCTTCGGGAAATCGGGAGTATGTAGCCCGGCGGGCGGCAGAAGTTTTCATGTGGAAATTATTTATAAGGAGTGTGAAATATGAAAAAGCTATTAGGTTTCGGGGTTGTAATGGGATTGGCGATGATGGTTCTTTCATGCGCCGGTACGGATATGAAGAAAGTCGAGAACGAAGCCCGCGCAGCGATGAAAAATATGGTCGCATCGATGAACGATATCGCGGGAAAGTTGAGCGCGACGGAATCGCCCGAAGAAGCGATCAAGCTGATAAAAAAATCGGGAGAACTGTTCAAGGACTTCAATAAGGAACTGACCGGGATATCGGATAAGTATAAACTGAGCGTCGCGCAGGATGACGAGCTTCAGGCGAGTCTGAGCGATGTCTATGAGGATTTGGGCGCCGCGAGCGAAACACTGAAAGCCTCGTTCGACGCCGCCGCCATAAAATTCGCCGATGACGCGGATTTTATGGAACAGATGAAGACCACCATGGAGGATATTGTAGAAGCGAGCCAGATGGAGTAATTCCCGGGCATGACTATTATATAGAAGGAGAAGTATTATGAAGAAGAATCTCGGATTTGGATTGTTGATGGGATTGATTATGATGACGATTTCCTGCGGCGCGGCGGATTTGAACAAGGTACAGGCCGAGATGACGCCGCCGTTAAATAAACTGACCGTACTGCTGAACGGGACGATCGATACTATCGGGACTATGACCAACGCGGATGAGATTGTTGCGGCATTGAACAAAACCACCGGGGAAGCCGCCGCGATCGTATCCGAATTGAAGCTGATTGAAGGGAAGTACAACCTGAACGAAGCCGATGCGGCGAAACTTCTTAAACTGATGGCAAAACCCGCCGACGAGCTGACGAAAGCGGGGGAGAAGCTGGGTAAGACGGTCGACGGTATTCTGCTGAAGTTCGACGACGAGGAAGTGAAAGATAAAATTCACCAGGCGCGCATGAATCTCGCCTACAGTTTGAGTATGTAGCCCGGTAAGGACTGCGATAAATAATATTACGGAGCGTACCTCTTGAAGGTTATCCTGAAATTCGCGGCGTTCGGTCTTTTACTGTCGCTCGCGTCCTGCGGTACGGATATTAATCTAGCCGCCGGGAAATATAGTACAGTATTGGATAAGTGGATCGCCGTAGTCGATTCCGCGGTCGAGGAGACGTCGTCGGCAAAGGATGCAACCCAGGCGATAACCGCCGCCGATAAGGCCACTGCGGAGGCCAACGCGCTCCTTTCGGAGATGAACGCGATCGACGACGAGTACCCTGTTTCCGGGAAAGACGCGGATATGCTGAGGGCGATGCTCCGGGAGAAGTACGACAAGCTCGCGGACTTATCGCAGACCCTCGGGGAAACCGTCGGCGGACTGCTGGCGCGTTACGCGGGAGACCCGTCGGCCACAGAGCGTCTGACCAAGGCCTTCGACCCGCTCATGATCCTTATTCCGCAGGAATAATTCCGCGGGAGTAATAATATTGGAGGAATGACCGTTATGAAAAGACGAATGATGATTGTTACGGTGTTTACGGCGGTATTTACCGCGTTTTTAACGCTCGGTTCCTGCGCGGGCGGGAGCTCCGATTTCAGCAAGGCTAAGGCGGAGCTCGACGAGTTAATCACGTCTACCTGCAAGGTTCAGAACGAGGCGGTCAAGACGATCAACTCGTCGACGAATATCGAAGAGATTTTAGGTATTATTAAAACGGTAACCGACGCAAAGAAGGGTATCGATCCTGGAATCGACCGGATATCGAAAAAATACCCCAATCTGAATCAGGAAGAGGTGGATCAGATTCTTGTATTTATGGGTGAAAAAGTGCTCGAGTTCACGCTTTCGAGCGACGAATTTGTCCAGGCGGTGGATGGCGCGATCCGTACCAATCTGGCGGATCAGGAGAAGACTAAACCGCTGATTCTCGCCCTTCAGGAATACCAGTCGTTAGGTCAATAAACGAAATATCGCGGCCCGCTTCGGGGCCTGTTGACGAAGACGGAGATTTAACTATTTTCCGTCACTGCGATGAGCAAAGCGAAGAAGCAGTCAATCTAACAATATACACTATAAACAGATAGATTGCTTCGGCTATGGTTCGGCAAGCTCACCATGACGCCTCGCAATGACAAAAACAGTTCGTCAACACGCCCTTCGGCGGGGCTTTTTTATTGAACCCATGAAATCTTGTCATTTTCCATTCCCTATTTTATAATCAAGGTCTTGAATTTTCAGGAGGGCAATTGTGGCGCTGATTGTGCAGAAATTCGGCGGTACTTCGGTCGGCAACCCCGAACGTATTAAAAATGTAGCGCGTACCGTCATCAAAGAAAAGCTCGCGGGCAATCAGGTCGTTGTCGTCGTATCCGCGATGAGCGGGCAGACCGACGCCTTAATCAGCCTGTGCAGGCAGGTCTCGGATAATCCCTCCAAGCGTGAAATGGATATGATGGTGTCGACCGGCGAACAGGTCACTATCGCGCTTCTCGCGATGGCGCTGATCGATCAGGGGCATGACGCTATCTCGTACAACGGCTGGCAGGTGGGTATCCGTACCACCGCCGAGTACTCCAAGGCGAAAATCCTCGATATCGATACCAAGCTCATGCGGGAATCTCTCGACGCCGGGAATATTCTGGTGGTGGCGGGATTCCAAGGTATCGACCAGAAGAATAATATCACCACACTCGGACGCGGCGGAAGCGATACGACTGCGGTGGCGGTCGCGGCCGCGCTCAAGGCCGACCGCTGCGATATCTATACCGACGTCGACGGCGTATATACCGCCGACCCCCGCGTAGTCCCCGGCGCGCGCCGTCTCGATAAAATCTCCCACGATGAAATGCTCGAACTCGCGTCGATGGGGTCGAAAGTCCTCCACGACCGTTCCGTCATTTTCGCTATGAAATATAACGTCCCTCTCCGGGTGGTTTCCTCCTTCGCGGAAGGCCCCGGCACTTTAATAGTAAAGGAGTCTAACGATATGGAAGATGTATTAATCAGCGGTATTGCTAAAAAAGACAACGAAGTCCGTGTCAATATAGCGGGTATTCCCGATAAACCCGGCGTGGCGTCCACTATCTTCAAACAGCTTGCCGACGCGAGCATCAATGTCAATATGATTGTCCAGAGCGTCGGGAAGGAAGGGCATAGCCAGATATCGTTCACGGTGATGAACACCGACCTCGACGAAGCGAAGAAGGTGATGACGAAGCTCCAGGCCGAGCTCGGCGCGGAAAGTGTGACCTACGACGCGGATATCGCGATCGTATCGGTAGTCGGGGTGGGGATGAAGGTCTACGCGGGCGTCGCGGCGGCCGTGTTCGACGAGCTCGCGAAGAACAGTATCAACATCGATATGATATCGACCTCGGAGATCAAGATTTCCGTGGTTATCCGAAAGTCCGACGCGGAGAAGACCGTGCAGGCGCTGCACCGCAGATTTTTCATGCAGGCGTAGAGAAACCCCGGCGGGCGTTTTATAGGACGGCGCTTTAATCCTCTCCGTTTATCTCCGAGATATAAACTTTTTCGCCGTTCTCAGGGTCGAGATGAAGCATGAGATACTCCATCTTTTTAGCGACCAGCTCGGGAGGTATCGGTTTCTCCAAATCGCGTTTGATGCGCAGGAAATATAAAAGACGTTCGCCCAAACCCCGCCGTTTTAATACTTCGTTCCGCATATCGGTATTCATGATGCTTGGAGCGATGGATATTATTTTTACGGCGTTCTTATCCTTCATCTTTTCCTTTCCGACACATTTTGTAAAATAATCGATTGCGGCTTTCGCGGAAAAGTAACATGCCCAATCGGCGCGGGGTTCCCTGACTGTCGCGGTGATATTCAGGATCATTTTTCGCCTGCCGAAATCCCGGCATAAATCGATGAATCTCGCCCCCAGCACCATGGGAGCCGCGATATTCACCTGAACGCTCTTTTGGATATCCGGGCTGCTTGCTTTTTCCACCGGACCCAGAGGCTGAATCACCCCCGCATTGTTGATAAGATAGATACCTTCCGCGTCTTGCTTGTTGATTTTTTGGAAAATCATATTCATCAGGGTGTCGATTTGTAGAATATTATTCAGGTCGTAAAGAAGCCACTCGATTACACCGCCTTTTTCCTGAGCTTCGCGAATAAGAGCATCATCGCGGGTACGTGAGATACAAAAGATGGTGTTTTCCGGTTTTGCGAGAACCTTCACCAGCGCCGCGCCAAGACCCCTCGATGCCCCGGAAATAATAAAATATCTCAATGCGCCTCCAACAGATAGTCGTTCTGAAAAACGGTGATTATTTTTTGGCGGGATTATTTTCCGTTGTTGACGAAGCCCGTCGTGCGCTCGAAAAACGCGACGCCCTCGTCGACGGTGTCCACGAATTTCATAATCCGGTCGACGTTCGCGACCGAAAATACACGCTTGACATGCGGCTGATTGCAGATGACGCAGACTAAAGTCTCTTTTTTCATAGCGTTGGTAGCGAGGCGGATGATAACACCAATACCGGACGAATCAATATAACTAATCTCGTCGAGGTCGACGATGAAACGGTAGATTCCCAATTTTAAATAAGCCATCACTTCTTTCTGAAAGATGTCGAAATCTTCGTCAAAAATACTTAATTCGCCGGAGAGGGTGCATATAACAAGAGCCTCGCTAAGAACAGCAATTTTTATTTTCAAAGCGGTCTCCGGAACAGTTATACGGATACGTTTAAAATCTGGTCGTCGAAGCCGGAAAGTTTCTTCTTCATATAGGTGACATTTCCGCTTTTCCCGTCGTAACGGATATTAAACTCGTCCATGATCTTGCTGATCATATATATCCCGCGTTTACGCATCTGGAAACGGTCGATTTTCTCGGGCGGTTCCAACGGCGCCTTGATCGCGGGCCCGTTATCCTTAATCTGTATCTCGAGGACTTTATCTTTCTTCTCGTCGCTGCCGGTAACGATCAGTTTTATATCGATAGGGATGTCTTTTTTCCAATGATAGGAATGCTGGAGAATATTCAGGATTGCCTCGTGAATACAAAAATGAATCTCATGAGCGACCATATCCTGATCGCTGGTGATACGTGTCAGTATTTCGAGTAATTCCCGTTCGAACTGGACGATTTCGTCCTCGGTTCCAGATACTTTGAAATTGAAAATCATTTCCTTTCTCCTAAGCGCTTCTCAGAGAAGAGAAAAACCCCATTCAATATCATATCAAAGTTTTCATTGAAACACAAAGAAAACGATGAAATATTTTTAAAAATTTTCATATAAAAATAAAAATTACGGAGTTTGCGGTAACCGTTATTTTTATATATAATAATGCAAAAAAATATTTCGTCAAGCATTATTTTGGAGGGGAAGATGGAAGTTAAGAAAAAAAAGTACCTTTTTGTTACCGGAGGCGTATGTTCGTCGCTGGGTAAGGGAATCGCGGCCTCCACGCTTGGCGCATTACTGACGGCCGACGGCTATAAAGTAAACATGATGAAAATCGACCCCTACCTGAACGTCGACGCGGGTACGATGCGCCCGTACGAGCACGGCGAGGTATTTGTGACCGGCGACGGCACTGAGACCGACCTCGACCTCGGCAATTACGAGCGATTCGTGCGTGTCGAAACCTCCCGCCTCAGCAGCGTGACCACCGGGCAGATATACCAACGGGTGATCGACGCCGAACGGAAGGGCGAGTACCTCGGCCAGACCGTGCAGGTTATCCCGCATATCACCGACGAGATCAAGCGGCGTATCCGTATCCTCGACGAGAACCAGGACTCCGATATCGTTATAGTGGAAATCGGCGGTACGGTCGGGGATATCGAGGGGATTCCGTTTATCGAGGCGGTCCGGCAGTTCTCTATCGAGGAGGGCAAGGATAACGTCAAATTCGCGCACCTCACCCTCATCCCCACTATCACCGGGTCGAACGAGCTCAAGACCAAACCCACCCAGCATTCGGTGAAAGCCCTGATGTCGATGGGGATTCAGCCCGATTTCCTGTTCTGCCGCGCGCAGGACATGCTTCCCCCGCATCACCGCCAGAAAATCGCGTTGTTCTGTAATATAGAAGAAAAATGTATCTTCTCCGCCGTGAACGTGAAACGGAGTATTTACGAAGTGCTCCTCTATTTCCAGGAGCAGGAGGCGGACAAGGCCATCCTCGAAAAATTCCAGCTTCCCTATAAGAAGGGCGATATTTCCAAATGGCGCGAACTGGTCGCGATCGATTCCGACCCGAAGCACGAGGTGCGTATCGGGTTCATCGGCAAGTACCTCCGTTCGACCGATACGTCGGACACCTATAAGAGCGTCGACGAGGCGTTGAAGCATGGCGGGTTCGCCAATAAATCGAAGGTGCATATCGTGAGTATCGACGCCGAGTCGTTCGAGCAGGAGCCGGAACAGTACCTGCGGGAGATCGACGGTATCCTCGTGCCGGGAGGGTTCGGGAGCCGCGGTATCGAGGGCAAGATACTCGCCGCGAAACTCGCGCGCGAACGGAAAATCCCGTATTTCGGCATCTGCCTCGGGATGCAGTGCATGGTCATCGACTACGCCCGCCATGTCTGCGGGATGCAGGAAGCGAACTCCACCGAGTTCGCGCAGGAGACCTCGTATCCGGTGATCGAACTCCTGACGAACCTCAAGGGTATTACCTACCTCGGAGGTACGATGCGTCTGGGTAAGATGAAGTCCATCCTCAATAAGAACACGCTCGTGCATAGTATCTATAAGACCGGCGAGATTTCCGAGCGCCACCGACACCGTTACGAGGTCAATCCCGAGTTCGTGGAAGTCCTCGAGCAGAAGGGACTGACTGTAGCGGCGCGCGCGGAGAACGGGCTGGTCGAAATAGTCGAGCTCGCGGGGCATCCGTGGTATCTCGGCGTGCAGTTCCATCCCGAGTTCAAGTCGTCGCCTCTCGATCCCGCGCCGCTTTTTGCGTCGTTTATCGCGGCGGCGGTGAAGTACCAGAAGGAACACGGCGGAAAATAGTATGAAATGGTTGTTGATAGCGGCGGGCGGCGCGCTGGGCGCGGTCTCGCGTTACGCCGTATCCGTATTTATCTCCGAACGCGCGGGCACGGGATTCCCGTGGGCGACCCTAGCGGTCAATCTCGCCGGGTGTTTCGTGATCGGGATACTGTTCGAACTGGCTGAGGTCGTGGTTATCCCGTTCGAGTTCCGGGTGCTGTTTATCACCGGTTTCCTCGGCGCGTTCACCACGTTCTCGACCTTCGGATGGGAGACCGCCGCGCTCCTGCGCGACAGCGAATGGCTGTACGCGGGGCTGTATATCGCGGGCAGCATCCTTCTGGGTATCGCCCTCGTATTCGGCGGGATAATGGTGTCGAAGGGGATTCTATTTTTAATCAGGAGGCCCGGATGAAAGCTGAAGAAACAGGGATGCTCCTCAGGGTGTTTATCGAGGAAAAGGAAAAACTGCACGGCCAGCCTGTATACGAATGGATAGTCCGGCTCGCGCGGGAACGCGGTCTCGCGGGGGCGACTGTCACGCGCGGGATACTCGGGTACGGCGGCGATAAGGTCATCCATTCCGCGAAACTCCTTGAGATATCGGACGACCTTCCGATGATAGTAGAGATTATGGACGATGAGGAGAATCTGATGAAGTTTATCGGCGAAATAGGGGCGGCGATAAAACCGGGGCTTGCGACGCTGGAGAAAGTGCGGATTTTCCGCTTCGGGAAATAGATAGAGGGTGGTTCTAAAACCCCCTTGGAGTTTTAAAAGACTACCTAAAAAAGAGATTCTTCATTTCTTTCTGAACGGCCAGAAAGAAATGAAGCAAAGAAAGAGCCGCCGCGCTGATAAAGCTTAGGAGAAGAACCGGGAAATCCGAGTCGGGCGCAACTAGCGTGAAAGTTCCATGCGAAGTGAAAGCGAGCCCGCGTCGCACATGCGCCCTTAGTCGGATTTCCCGGCAGTAAGAAGCGCTTTATAGTGCGCGGACAAAACAGCCGAAAGACATAATTCTTTAGTGGATTTGTATTTGGCTGTTCTTTCCCGCCCCTGTGCTTTGGAGCGTCATTCCGGCGGAGAACCTCTTTCTTTCGTTCTTTCTTTCTGGGTTCGCAGAAAGATGATATGATAAAAGACCGGTGAGAAAATCCTTTTCTAATTCTGAATAATCAAATTGAGATAGAAAAGGAGTAGATAGGTTATAGGTTGGCCGCTTTCTTAGGGCAAATGACCCTGACAGA